>DATARD010000118.1:0-52636 GCA_036264355.1 Thermoanaerobaculia bacterium | reverse complement strand
GATCTGGTTGCCCGCCAGGCCGTCGTCGACGGTGTAGATGCGGATCGGCAGCCGCTCTGCCGGTGCGGCGGCGGCGATGCCCTGAACGGCGAGCACCCCCAACAGAGCCGGAATCCAACATCGCGAGACCGGACATTTGCGGCGTAGCACGGTGGGAGTCTACCGCGCCCGCCCGGAGTAGATCGCCGGCGGAGGAGAACGATGACCGAAAAGCCAGCACCGACACCCCCTTCCCCCGAACCGCCCCGCGATCCGGTCGACGAGGCCTCCGAAGAGAGCTTCCCCGCCAGCGACCCGCCTTCCTGGGAGCCGCTGCATCCAGGTCCGCCGGCACAGAAACCGGAGGAGTGACGGCCCGCCACAACCCGCATGCCGAGTTGTGGTACAACATCGCGCATGCGAAGAACAACGACCCGGGAAGCAAGGCCCGTGCGGGGTGCAAAGGCACGCCGCGTCACGCAGCGCAAGCCCCATTCGCTGGGCTGGCTCACCACCGATGACGAAGAGGTCGAGCGCCGCCGCCAGCGGGCCGAGGAGGAGCCGTTCACCATCGAACGGCTCGAGGCCGCGCACCCCGTGTTCGGCACCTTCCGCGTCGAATCCGCGTCCGGCGGAGCCTATGAGGTCGAGGTGCGGTCGCTCCTCCGGCGCGACAACTCGTGCGGCTGCCCGGACCACCGGGTCAACGGTCTCGGCACGTGCAAGCACGTCGAGGCCGTGCTCGCGAGCTTTTCCGCGGCGCAGGCACGCAAAGCAGTGGGCCTACGGGCCGAGATCTTCCTGCGCTACAACCCGGAGCCGGAAGTGCGGGTGCAGTGGCCGATGGGCGCCGGCCGGTCGCGGGCGCGCGACGTGATCGCCCCGTTCTTCTCGCTCGGCGTGCTGCGCGGCGATCCGGTGACAGCGCTCCCGGAGCTCGCCCGCGCCATCGCCGCGACGCCGCCCGAGGTCCGGGCGCAGATCCGCATCTCCCGCCATCTGTTGCCGTGGGCCGAGGAGCAGCGGCGCAAGGCGGCACGGCAGACGGCGCGGGCGCAGTTCCTCGCCGACGTGGAAGCCGGACGGGCGACGTTCGACGTCCTGCACCACCCGCTCTATCCCTATCAGAAAGACGGGATGTTGCATCTCGCGTTCGGCGAGCGGGCCCTGCTCGCCGACGAAATGGGGCTCGGCAAGACGATCCAGGCCATCGCCGCCTGCGTGCTGTTGCGCCGCCTGCGTGGGATCGAAAGGGTTCTGGTGATCAGCCCCGCCTCGCTCAAAGGGGAATGGGAAGAACAGATCGCCCGCTTCACGGATCTACCCTCGCGGATCATCTCCGGACCGCGCGCCCAGCGGCTGCGCCAATATCGGGAGGACAATGCCCAGAGCGGCAATGGCGCGTTCTTCTATCTCGCCAATTACGAGCAGATCCTCATCGACTGGAACGACATCCAGCAGGTTGTCGCTCCCGACGTCATCATCCTCGACGAGGCGCAGCGCATCAAGAACTGGCAGAGCCACACGGCGCAGGCGGTGAAGCGCCTGCGGAGCCCGTATGCGTTCGTGCTCACCGGCACGCCGCTCGAAAACCGGATCGACGAGATCTATTCGATCGTGCAGTTTCTCGATCCAACCCTGTTTGGCCCGCTGTTCCGTTTCAACCGGGAGTTCTACGACCTCGACGACCGTGGCAAGCCGGTCGGCTACAAAAACCTGAACGAGATGCACCGGCGGCTCTCGTCCGTCCTGCTGCGCCGGCGCAAGGACGAGGTCGAGGGCCAGCTCCCGGGCCGCACGGACAAGCACTATTTCGTCCCCATGGAGCCGGAGCAGTCCAGCCGCTACGCCGACTACGAGGAACGCGTCGTCCGCCTCGCCGCCGCGGCCCAGCGGCGGCCGCTCACCCCCGAAGAATTCAAACAGCTCCAGCAGTGGCTCGCGTGCATGCGGATGCTTTGCGACACGCCGTTCATCCTCGATCCCGAGTGCCGCGTCTGCCCCAAGCTGGCCGAGCTCGAAGAGATCCTCAAAGAAATCCTGACCGATCCACGAGCCAAGATCCTGATCTTTTCGGAATGGGAGCGGATGCTCGACCTGGTCCGCGAGCTGGCGCAGGAGATGGGGATCGGCTTCGCCTGGCACACCGGCTCGGTGCCGCAGGCGCGGCGCCGGGAGGAGATCCGCCGCTTCAAGAACGATGCGGACTGCCGCCTCTTCCTCTCCACCGAATCGGGCGGCGTCGGCCTCAACCTGCAAGCGGCGAACGTGGTGATCAATCTCGATCTGCCGTGGAATCCGGCACGGCTGGAGCAACGCGTCGCGCGCGCCTGGCGGAAGCATCAGACGCGGCCCGTGCAGGTGCTCCATCTGGTCACCGAAAACAGCATCGAGCACCGCATGATCCCGCTCCTGGCCCGCAAGCAAGCCCTCGCCGACGGCGTGCTCGACGGCCGCGGCGATTTGAGCTCGATGGCACTCCCCTCCGGCCGCAAGGCGCTGGTGCAACGCCTCGAAGCGCTGACGCGGCCGAGCGCGGCACCGCCACCGGCCCAACCAGCCGAACCCGCCGCGGACGAGCGGCTCGCCGCGCTGGGCATCGACCGCGCGGCGCTCGACATCGTGCAGCGCCTGGCCGCAGCCGGCCTGCTCCAGCTCTCCGACGAAGGGCGTCGCCTGTTCGCGCCGGCCACGGCGCCGAGCCCGTCAGCCCAGGACGCCGAACGCGCGGCCCGCCTCGCCCGCGCCCGTGAGATCTTCGAGCAGGCAGAGCGCAAGATGCGGATGGCCAACGTCCTCGCCGGAGGCGGCTTCCCGGTGGAAGCCCTTCCCGCGCTGCGCGACAGTGTCGAGACGACTCTCCGCTCGTGGTCCCGCTTCTCTGGAGAGGGAGAGACGGCGGACACGGAATCCGTCCCGCTCTCCTGGATCGAGGAGCGCTTGCCGCAGCATCTCCCGGTCATCACGGCGCTCCGCGGCACACCGGAAGCGGTGCTGGGAGTTGGCGAGGACGAGGCGATGGGGTGGATCGGAGCGGCCCAGGCGCTCGTCGGGGCGTTCCGCCAGGAGCTTGGAGAGCCGTAGCTCCCCCTGTCAAATAATTTACGCCCGCGCGGCACACTTGGCATGCCCGGGCGTGTCCCGTTTTGGTCCCGGAGAGCACTTGGTCTTTTAGGAGGTTCTTTCAACAGGGGACCAATGCATGCTTGATGAGCCGAGGATCCGTGGCCTTCTCGTGGATTTCCTGGCGCGGTGGTACGACGTGAGTCAGAAGGAGATCGCGGTCCGGACCGGCTACTCGGGATCGGGCGTCTCCCTCTATCTGGGGCAGCGGGGCATCCACAAGCCCGAGGTCCTCGACAAGCTGCTCGGCGCGATCCCGCATCGGCCGGCCGCGGTGTCCGTCGTGGCCGGCTGTCTCGACGGTCTCGTCACCTTGGGCCGCAACGCCGATCTGACGGACGACGAGCTGCTCCGCATCGAGGAGGAGACGCAACGGCTCGCCCGGCTGATCCGGCAGGCAATCACCGAATCCGTCCGCCGCTCGCGGTCCGGTCCGGCCGGCGAAATCAAGGAGCTGTGCGTCCAGCTCTGCGAGGAGTCGGAACGTGCCGCGTCGCGGGACTTGGCGGCGGCGACCGTGCTGGCCCGGCTCGCTCGGGAAACCGCGGACCGCCTTGCGGGATCAGAAGGAATGCGGCTCCAGGGTTATTCCATGGCCCATGAGGCCAATGTCACCCGGGTCTCCGGCGAGTTGGTGGTCGCCCACGCCGCCTTGGAGGAGGCGAAACACCAGTGGAACGCCGGCACCGATCACGACGGAATGCTCGATCCCGGGCGCATCCTCGACCTTGAAGCCTCCCTGCGCCGGGATCAGCGCCGGTTCGACGAAGCCCTGCGCCTCCTTGACGAGGCAGAGGCGGTGGGCCGCTCTCCAGAGCGCGTGATGATCAAGAAGGGTTTTACCTTGGAGGTGATGGGCGAATACGAGCGGGCTGTCGAGATCTTGCGGGAAGCTGAGCCCAAAGTACTCCGCCTCGGTGATTCACGCCTCCTCTATATGTTGCGCTTCAACCTTGGTGTCAACGAAACTCATCTCAAACGCTACGCCGAAGCCGCGGTGCTGATCCGGCAGGTCCGAGAGCTTGTCACTGAGAGAGGTGATGAGATCGAGATCAGCCGCACGACGTGGCTCGAAGGGCGCATCGCGGCCGGCTTGGGCAAGGCCGAGGAGGCCCGTAAGCTCCTGGAACAAGCCCGTCGGGAGTTTGGCGCCCACGGCATGATCTACGACGTGGCGCTGGCTCTCCTGGAAGAAATGGTGCTTCTCTTGGCCGAAGGCAGGCCGTCCGAGGTCAGGGCACTGGCCGGAGAGTTAGTCTTCGTCTTCGAGTCCAAGGGAGTTCACCGCGAGGCCCTGGCCGCCCTGAGTCTCTTCCAGGAAGCGGCGGAGCGCGAGGAGGCCACCGCCGATCTGGCCCGCGAAGTCCTGCGCTTCCTCTTCCGCGCCCGGCACGACCAGGGCCTCCAGTTCACTTCGTCATGAGCCCGGGTTGCATCGACCGCTGGGGTCCATCCCGCAGCCCGCATCCGGGCTTGCCGAGGCGGTCCAGAACGCGGAGAGGAGCGACCAGAGCGGGTGGAAGAAACCAAGCGAAGACGTGGGGGCGAGGCTTGCGGCGAGCGCGACGGCGAGCAGAGTGCGGCGCATGGGGTGAGATCTCCCGGCGCGGTGCCGGCAGGGCCTTCATGGCTCGCGCGGACCGCGCTCTCCC
The DNA here is from genome assembly GCA_036264355.1 of Thermoanaerobaculia bacterium. Taxonomy (GTDB): domain Bacteria; phylum Acidobacteriota; class Thermoanaerobaculia; order Multivoradales; family UBA5704; genus UBA5704. The sequence goes on along the minus strand of DATARD010000118.1, from coordinate 47,882 downwards.
CGTACTGTGCCCGAAAACCTGTAGCGCGGTGAAAAATTCTTTACACTCGCTTTATGGAGGGATCCAATGCGTCGAGAGCACTACCAGGCGCGCCTGCTCCGGGCGCTCTCCGGGAAAACGCAGGAGAAGATGGCGAAAGACGTGGGCATCGACCCTGTTCTCCTGAGCCAGATCGAGCTCGGGAGCTTGATGCCGAAGCGCAGGTACCTTGAGACGATGGCGCACACCGAGGGCTTCACCCTGGACGACACGGAGGAGCTGCTGGAGCTGGCCGACACGCTCCGGCGGACGAACCGGCGGCGCACCCGCGCCGCTGAGCCCTTCGCCGGTCTCGAAGAGGAGCTGCGCGATCACGTTGCCCGGGCGCAGCGGCGGTTGCTCGCGCTCCCGGCCGAGCGGCTCCGCGCCTGGATCTGCCTGCGGCTGTATGAAGAGTCGGCGCGTGAAGCCTGCACCGAGGAGACGGCGGCGGCGCTCACCTGGGTCGCCGGCGTGATCGCCCAGCGGCCGGCCGACCCGGCCGCTTGACCTTCGCCGGCACCGGTCAGGTCGAGGACCGGTGCGCGGCGGCGCGCAGATGCTCGATCGCCGGCCGCAGGGAATCGGCGAGCACGGCCGTGATGGCCGCGCGCATCGCGGTCGCCGTGTCCGGATCGGCGTCGAGATCCTCCACGCTGACTTCCTCCGGTGACGCCGGCACGGTGTCGTGCAGCGCCGTAAGGCGGCGGGCGATCGTCTCCAGGTCGTTGACGGCGGCCAGCAGGGCCGAGCGGGTACTGTCTTCGCGTTCGTCCATGATGGAGCGAAGTCTGGCGCCGGCAGGTGCCGTCCGCGCGGTCTCTACATTGTCTGTAAGGATCTTTCGGCCACATTCCTGCGTCATGATGCCGCGATGAGGACCCGCTGCACCGTCACCGCCCTGCTGGCCGTCGCGGCGGTCTACCTGGCGGTCTGGCCGCATGAGATCGGCCATGCCACCGCGGCCTGGCTCTACGGCTGCAAGGCGGACGCGTGGCGCACGGGCACCCATTGGTATCTCGCCGGCAGCCAGGGGGGCGCGATCGACGAGGAGTGCCTGGCGCGCCGCGGCGGTGGCGCGGTGGCGGTCGTGGCGTTCGCGGGGATCGTGGTGAATCTTCTCCTCGCCGGTCTGGCGGCGCTCGCCGTCCGGTGGTGGCTCCCGGCCCGGAAGGCGGGCCACCTCCGCTGGGGGCTCGTCGCGACGCTGCTCGTCGCTCTCGCCAACGGCGCCGAGGCATTGTCGTATCTCGTGCTCAACACGCTCTGGCTCAAGGCGGACATGCGGATCGTGGTCGCGGCGTCCGGCGTCAGCCGTTGGATCTGGCCCGCGGCAGGGCTGTTCCTCGGCGTGCTGATCGCCCGCGCGCTCGCCGGGCCGGTCCGAAGAGCCTCCGGGGCGCTCGCCGGACCAGGGATCTCCGCGCGGCTCTGGATGTGGGCTTTCGCCGCGTACGCCCTCGCCGTCGGGCTGGCGGCGATGCTCTCGCGAATTCTTCTCAGCGCCAGCTAGCCCCAATACTTTTCGATTTGCGGCGTGCGGCGGGTGGCTCGTCTGCGGCTCGCTCCCCGTCGTCTGCGGCTCGATCCCTGTCGTCTGCGGCTCGATCCCTGTCGTCTGCGGCTCGCTCCCTGTCGTCTGCGGCTCGCTCCCTGTCGTCTGCGGCTCGCTCCCCGTCGTCTGCGGCTCGATCCCCATCGTCTGCGGCTCAATCCCCACAGCCTGCGGCTCGCTCCCGCCCGCTCCAGGTCGTCCCGTAGCTGATTTCGCTCCTGCAAGGCGAGCCCGGTGCGCCGGGCTCGCCGCTCACTCCGGCTTGATGCGCACCAGGACGGCGTTCGATTCGGTGCCGTCCTCGTTGGCGATCCAGACCAGGGCGCAGCCGTCGTGGAGGTCTTTGGCGGGCAGTGTGGCGGTGATCTGCTGGGTCGATTCGTTCCAGCGGGGATCGCCCGGCGCGCCGAGCTCGAGGAGAACGTTCGGAGCGCCGGTGTTGGTGCGATCGTCGGCCTGGAGGATCAGGACCGTATTGCCGCTGTGCGCGAAGCCCTGGCCGGAGATCGTGACCGGATCTCCCGGATTCAGGAATGGATTTCCGCTCCGGGCGGGATCGACGACACCTTGCGGATCGACGGAAGGACACCGGGGGAGCGGAGGCGCAGGCTGGCCGCGGAGGAGGGCCTGCAGGGTCGAGCCGGATAGGGTCATCGTGTCATCGCGGCCACGGAAGAGGCCATAGAGCATCCAGTCGACCTGGGCGGCGGATGCGGGGTCGCCCGGATCTCCGAGATTCCCCACGCAAGGCGTGCGGTGCCCGCCGCGCCAGCCGTTGTCCAGCCCCTGCCAATAGATGGCGTAGGAAACATGGAAGGCGTTGGGACCCTCCAGGGCGCTGACCATTTCCGCGGTATAGCGCGCCGCCAGGCACTCGCTGTAGATGGAGCGGGCGAAGCCCCACTCTCCGAGGATGAAATTCGCCTCCTGGACCTGCCGCTGCCCAGTGCGCACCTTGGTGAGAGCGAACCCGAGATCGTTCCGCAGCATCTGGGCCAGCCCCGACGCAGGGCTCTTGCGCTTGACGTCGAGGCTCTGCCAGGCCGAGTAGGAGTAGTAGTCCACGGTGACCCGCGGCGCCACGGTGTCGATGACACAGCGCACGTTCCCGTCGCCGCAGCGCACGCCGTTGCGTTCGACGAGGTTGTACTCCAGGCCCGAGTAGAGCTGGGCGGAGCTGCCCGGTTGGCGGAAGCGGGCGTCGCGGACCCCGTCGGCTCGCGCCTGGGTGCGGCCGATGAGGTCGTCCCATTGCGGCGCGCCCGGCGGCAGGGCTCCGATCGCGTTGTCCGCCTCCCAGTTGAGGAGGATGAAAGTCTTACCGGTGTAGGCAGCCTGGGAGAGGAGGTATTCGCCCAGGCGGGCGATCTGTTTGCGCACCGCGTTGAAGGTCTGCTCGGAGCCTGTCGAGGGGGAGACGGTGAGCAGGTAGGTGTGGAAGCGCGGATCGCGGAAGAGGGCGTCGTAGGCCGGGCTGGCGGCGATCCGTTGCAAGTATCCGGCGCTGGATGCGTTCGATCGCGGATTGACACGATAGGGGTCGTCCGGGCCCATGAAGACACGGATCGTCCGGCTGCCGATGGCGGCCACCTGGTCGGCGCCCCAGGCGAGGCGGTCCGGAGAGCCGGGCCAGGCGGAGATGTCGGCGCCCCAGTGATAGACGCCGAAGCGATCGGCGCGCTCCGTGGGTGGGTTTGGCACCGCTTGGCCGGCAGCGGCGCCCAGCGCGAGGAGGGCGAGCGTGAGGAGCGCGGGGAGTCGCGAGCGTGTGGCCATAAGGACAGGATACCCGGTTCTTGGCATGGGCATCGCGTGGGTCAGCGGCAGTACTCCGCGATCCCCGTCACCGACTCGATCGTCACCGTCTTTCCTTGGGGCGCCACGAACTCGCTTTCGCCGTGGTGGGTGGGGTTGTCGGGCGACCAGTCCCAGGTGTAGCCGAGGCCGGTCCAGGGGAAGGGAATGGGGTCGACTCCTGGTCCACAGGCAGATGGGTAGGAATTTTCCCAGTTGTGGCACATCCAGGCGGAGCCCTTCCAGGGGCAGCCGGAGCCGTCGCCGGCATCCGGAGTCAGGCTCAGCGTGCACTCGCCGTCGGTGACCTCGGGATCGACGCAGGGACGGAAGAAGTCCCGGGGATCGATCCACAGTTGGACGACGACGTCGACCGGGACGCCTTCCGGGGCGATGCCCAGGCGCTGGAGAAGGCGGAGCTTGAGATCCGTCGTCCCGGAGCGCGGCAAGCCGCGGCAGAAATTCTGGAGGAACGGCGCGGCGCTCAACCAGACCTCGCCGGTGAGGATCACGGGCTTGCCGGCCTGGTCGCGGCAGAAGGGACCGTGGTCCTTGCAGTCGCTCGCGGCGAGAGTCGCCATCAGCACCTGCCCCTGGTCATTCCAGCGCAGGCGCGGGGTCGAGCGGACGATCGGCACCAGGTCGTGCGAGAGGTTCTTCGCGGCCGGAATCCTGGTGGCCGCGACGGCCTTGCAGTATTCGGCCCAGGGAGCCCGGGCGGAGGTGGCACAGCCGGAGCAGGATAAAGCGAGGAGGAGACACCACAGACGGCGGCGCGGCATCTGCGGAGTCTATCCTCCCATCCGCACCACCGTAATCCGCCCGCGTCCGCTCTCGCCGGCGGCGGTATTGCGGACGGTGACGACGATCTCGAAACGGCCGTCGCCGTCGAGATCGACGAGGCGCAGGGAATCGGCATGCCTCGATTCGACGGAAGCGCCCTCGCTGCCGGCTCCGGCGGTGACGGTCACCGGCTCGGAGGCCGGCAGGTCGATCGAGAGGCGCGGCCGGCGGTCGAGGAGGTCGCGCCGCGGATCCGCGGTGCCGGCGAAGACGAGGAGCTTTTTCTGCTCGATCGCGACGAGGTCGGGGCGGCCGTCGCCGGTCACGTCGGCGCCGTAGTCCCAGGCCCGGGCCTGGACGCCGAGCGAAACTTTGCGGCTCGGGGTGGCGAAGCGGCCGTTGCCCTGGCCGAACCAGGTCTCGGCGATCAGGGCCTTGCCGCGCAAGCCCTCCTGCTGCACGACGACGAGATCGTCATGGCCGTCTTTGTCGAGATCAAGGACGAACGGCCGTGCCGGGAACCAGCGGCGGCTGACGGTGGGCACGGCGAGGCGCGGCGGCTGGCCGGCCCGGCTGCGATCGGCGGTGAGGGCGAAGACGCGCAGGCTCTGCTCCTCGAAGATGCTGATCTTCTCGGCGCCGGTGCTGGTGACGATCAGCATCGGCTGGCCGTCGACGCGGACGAACCAGTGACTCTCGACCGCCTCGGGACCGGCGAAGCGCGACCAGGATTCGGTCCGCTGCGGGTTGCCTTCCGCGTCGCGCGTGATCATCAACGTATGCAGCCGGGTCTTGCCGTTCGCCTCGGGGCCGACGAGGTAGAGCGGCGGCACGCCGGCCCCTTGCGGCAGGACCTCGACCTCCGGGGTGTCGAGGCGCAGCGCGGTCCGTTCCCGCGTGGCGCGGACGGGCAGGTCGACGCTCGCGCCTGGAGTGAGCGTACCCGCGCCGTCGCGTGTCCAGCTCCGCAGCCTTCCCACCTCCGCGGTAGCGATGTCGTTGCCGGTCACCAGAAGATGCTGAAGATCGGCGCCGTCGAGAACGCGGTGCGGCGAGGTGGGAGAGGCCACGGTCCCGAGAGACCAGACCATCCCTGGTGCTCCGAGCAGGATCTGATCCGCTCTATCTCCGTGCAGCGGCTCCGCGGTCAGGATCGACGCCTTGGCGGGGAGATCCGTGAGCAGGAGTTTCTCGCTCCCCGCTCCGGCGGTGTCGACGAGATAGAGCTCGCGCGGGCTGTCGGGCGCGGTGGCGACCAAGGCGAGCACCCGCCGCTTGCCGTCCGCGCCGCGCGGGAAGGCGGTGGCCAGGACCTGGCCGGGAAGCACGGCGTCGACCCGGCGCGCTCCGTCCACCGTCGCTGCCTTGACGCCGACCGCCGGCGGGGGAGCGGGCTGCGGCGGGGGAGCCGCAGCGACGAGGAGGACGAGGACGATGGAGAGCGCCGCGGACAGGAGCAGAGGCCCTCTCACTTCGCACCTCCGCTCAGATAGAGATCGAGGCGTACCGGCGCGGTCACGCCGGGCTCGCCCGCCTGGGGCTGGATGATCAGGAGGTCGGCCTTGTGGTCGCCGTCGAAGTCGCGCACCTGCACGAGGTTCAAGTCGAGCGGCGGCTCCTTGAGCGGGATGGCGAAGTCCGGTTTGGTGGGAAAGGAGCAGTCGGCGCGTCCGCGATGGACGGTCGCCTCCTTGCCGCGGCCGAGTTGGAGAAAGTCCGGCCGGCCGTCGCCGTCGAAGTCGCCGGAAAACTGCGAGAGCTGCCCCGGCCGCACGTTGCGCAGGTCGAGGTTGAGCGTTCCCGAGAGGTCGAGGCCGCGCACCGCTGTGAAATTGCCGTCCGCCGTCTGGCACCAGACGTGGAAGTCGAGCTCCACCGAGAGGCGCTGCACGGTGAGCACCTTGAGCGCCTGGAACAGAGAGAAGTCCGCGGTCAGCGCGACGAGATCGAGCCGCCCGTCGCCGTTGAGGTCCTGCAGGCCGCCGGGAAAACGGAACCCGTGGTCATCGCCGTCGCCCTCCCCGCCACCGCCGCCGTCATCGTCAAAGGCGTACCCCTCCACCTGAAGCTCGCGGTAGGGCGTCGGGTCCATGGAGAGGTCGGGCCGTGCGTGATGGAGGCGGATCACGAAGTGGGGCCGCTTCGCGGCGGCCATCTCCTTGCGCAGCCCGGCGCCTTCGGGCAACGCCTGCTGCTGCTGGGTGACGTATTCCGCCCGGCCGTCGCCGTCCAGATCGCCGAACCAGACGGGAACGGGCGGAGCCGGCGTCCCGGGTTTGCGCGGTGGAGAGATTCCCAACGTCCCAGGCAGCGGAGCCGGTCCGAGCGGAGCCACGGCCTCGGCGAACTTGCCGCCACCGAGGTTGCGCAGCACGCGGAAGCCGCGCAGGCCGTGCCGCGGGTTGCGCAGGATGAGGTCGGGCAGCTTGTCGCCGTCGACGTCCGCGACTTCGGGAAGCGGGTAGAGGCGGGAGAGGCGCTCTCCGGCCGCGGGTTGCAGGTCGTCGAGCGGGAAGCGCACCCGCGACGCCGGCTCGCGGCGGAGGCCGTCCGGTCCGCTGAGGTAGATGGTGGCGCCCTCGCGGGTGGGAATCAGGATGTCCGCGCGCCCGTCGCCGTCGAGGTCGTGCACCAGACCAAGGTTCGGCACGAAGGCGCCGGTTCCGGAGAGGACGGAACGCTCGGTGAGGAGCGGCACCCAGGAGAGGACGCCCGCCTGGAGCTTGAGCGCGGAGAGGCCGTCGTCGGTCAGCGCCACCAGCGGAGCGCCGGGCGGGCCAGCCTCGATCGACAGGATGGACGGATCGAGCGCGAGCACCAGCGGCTCGGGCGCATAGCCTCCCGGACGGCCGAGGAACACCCGCAGCTCGCGCCGCTCGACGAGCGCCGGGATGACGGTCAGCGTCTCGACCAGCCCCTGCACGTCGTCCATCTTCGCCGACTCCTCGACGCTGATCTGGTCCCAGCGCGTCACCGCCACGACCACCGCGAGGTCCGGCCGGCCGTCGCCGTCGACGTCCGCCGGCACGATCACCGCGGGAGGCCCGGGCAGGGGAATCGCCTGGTAGCGCAACGTTGCTTCCGGAGGACCGAAGAGACCGGCGAGGGAGGCGAGAACAGGCAGGAGCTGGGAATGGATCAAGCAAGGACCTCCGCGAGGCGTCTGACGGAGAGACGCCGCGAGCGGGAGGATGTTACGCCACGTCCGTGCCCCCCGCCGGCTCCCCCTCCAGCGCCGCCGCCAGCACGCCCGGCCGCAGACCGTTGAGGATCGACGAGCGGATGCCGCGGCGGGCGAGGGCGAGAGCGGTCTCGACGCGGTGAAGCATGCCGCCGGTGACATCGGTGCCGGCCGGCGCGCCGATCGCCTTCCGCGCCGCGGCGAAGCTGTCGGCGGCGATGCGCGGGAGGGTCACCCCCTGATCGTCGTAGACGCCGTCGGTCTCGCCCAGCCAGAGGGCGCGGCGGACGGCGATGCCGCGCTCGTGGAGGCGGCGGGCGAGGAGGTCGAAGAGGCGCTCGGTCGAGCAGATGGAGACCCCCCAGTCGCGGTCGGTGACCACGTCGCCGTAGACGACGGGGAGCAGACCGCTGCCGAGGGCGAGGATCAGGGGCTCGTCGGCGATCTCGACCGGCTGGCCGGAGGCGGCGGTGACACAGCTCGACGGCGCGATGGAGAAGGGGAGAGCGCCGGCCGCGGAGAGCGCGGAGGTCACGATGCGGTGGAGGGCCGCGGCCTTCTGTTGGGTCAGGGGGACGCCGGGGAGCTGGCCGGCGTCGCGGATGCCCTGGGCGATGCCGAAGCGCTTCGCGGCGACATGACCGAAGGAGCCGCTGCCGTGACCCACGATGAGCAGCTCGGGGCGCGCCGCCGCGAGGTCCGCGATCTCCGCGGCGAGGCGTCCGATCACCTCGGTGCGCGGGGTCTCCTCGCGGCTTTTCTCGGTGATCAGGCTGCCGCCGAGCTTGATCAGGATGGCATCTGGCATCAGAACAGGTGCGCGTTTTCGTATTCCGGACCGTCGCCGACGCCGTCGCGGATCACGAAGCCGACCGCCGGCAGATCCTCCAGCCGCTCGGCCACGTCGTCCTCGGACTCAGGGTCACAGATGACGTGGACATTGGCGCCGGCGTCCATCGTGGCCCACGCCTGCAGGCCCTCCTGGCGCAGCTCGCGAACGGCGCGCAGCACCGCGACAGTCCCCGGGCTCCAGTAGAAGATCGGCGGGTGCGAGGACATGGCGATGAGGTGGAGGTCGATGGCCTCTTCTTCGAGCACTGGGCCGAGCATCGACAGGTCGGCCGCCTCGACGGCCGCGCGGACCTTTTCGAGGCGTGCCGGCACCAGCTCCTGGCGCACGTTGTAGTACGGGCTGGTGTGGGAGCGCTGGTGGCCTTCGCGGGAGGAGACGATCTTGGGGCCGATCTCGACCACCGCGATGACGTCCCGCAGCTCCCAGTGGTTGGCCTCGGCGAGCTGGACGGCGTAGCTCTGCGCGTCCACCTCCGGTCCGTCGACCACCAGGCTGGCGGGCCACTGCACATAGCCGCCGAGCACCGAGCGGGCTGCCGAGCCGGAGCCGCTCCGGCGGGCCAGGCGCGACAGCTCTTCGACCGGCGTGTCGCGCTTGCCGAGGGCGCCGACCGCGGCGAGGGTGAGGGCCGCGAAACCGGACGCCGAGGAGGCGAGACCGGCGGCGCCCGGGAAGTTGTTGCGCGTCGCCACCCGGAAGCGCTCCTCCCGCTTGGCCCACTGGCGGATGCGGCCGAGGTGGTCGGTCATGCGGCGCGCGAACTCCGGCTCGGGAGAGCCAAAGCCACCGTCCGGCTCGCTGATCCAGACCTCGTCCTTCTCCCCATCAAGGGTCTCCACGGTGCATTGGGTCACGCACTGCTCCAGAGTCATGGAGATCGAGGGGTTCATCGGCAGGGCCGCGTCGAGATCGCGCGCCCCCCAATATTTGATGAAGGCGATGTTGGCCGGCGCGGAGACGGTCGTCTTGCTCATCCAGAAACCTCCTCCCGGAAGCCCGGAGCTCCCAGGTGGACAGGGTAAAAAAGAAATGGCCGCAGAAAGCTCCAGCCGGAAATACGCTCCGGCTCCGGATGATAGACCAGCAACGATCCGCCTCCAGGGCCGCGGAGCGAGCCGGCTCCGGAGATCTTGGCCGCGCCACCCTCGCCTTCCACGCGGCGCACGATGGCGCGGACTTCGTCCGGGACGACACCCAGAGCTTCGAGGCAAGCCTCATGCTCGCGAACCAGATGCAAATCCCGGTCCGGGTCGTCTCCGCCCGGCTGTTCGAGAACGGCGCGGAACGACCGGGTCGCCGTCTCCATCCGGTCGAGAAGCTCCTCAACCCGCGCCGGATCGCGGTCGCGCCGCTCGCGCACCGCCGCCACGACGGCGCCGGTCTGGTCGGCCGGCGTCCCCGTATCATAGACGCGCAGCCGGTCGAGAAGGGGAGAGCGCGCCGTGATCCGTTCCCGCTCGAGCGCGCCTGCGGGCAGCCGCCGCGCCCACAGCACGCCGCCATAGAGGACGGTCGCGCCGTCGACCCCCGAAGGGAATCCGTGTTGGCGTCGCTCGACGTCCAGAGCAAGACGCTCGATGAGTGAAAGGTTCGTAGAGATTGTAAGGTCTGCAAAATCGTGCGCCGCGAGACAGCCGGCGATCACCGCCGTGGCCGTTGCGGCCGAGCTGCCGAAGCCCGAGCCGATGGGGAGGTCCGAGTCGATCCGCAACCGCAGCCCGGTCAGATGGACGTCCCTGGCCGACGCCAGCCATTCGCCGGCTTCACCGAGCGCCACCTTCACCACGTGGGCCGGATCGTCGCCCCGCAGCTCGCGGAAGCCCTGCGCGCCGGGCCGCTCCGCGTATCCCTCCCAACGCTCGCGCACGGCGCGGGCGTAGGCCCGCAGAGCGTTCCAGGAGAGCTCTTCGGAATGGCGCAGGCCGGGAAGATCGAGGTGGACCGCCTCGCCGGACCGCGGAGCGAGGCGGGCGGTGAGGCGCAGATCGATCGCGGCGACGAGCGCGGGCCGGCCGTAGACGACCGCATGCTCGCCCATCAGGATCAGCTTGCCTGGAGTGGAGACCGCGACGGGTCTCCGCGCCAATTCCTCGGACACCACTCCCGCCCCTCGCTGTTTCAGGTGGAGTGCGGACGGTTCTGGCCCTCGCCGCGGGCCAGCTTCTCATGCGCCCGGGCGAGGTCCTGGGAGGTGAAGGCGGCCATCAGCGACAGCTCGCCGGCGAGCACGACCGCGCCGAGGATCTCGGCCAGGCGCAGCACCGCGTCGCCGGGGCGCTCCGGATCGGGCGCGATGCCCAGAAGGGCAAGGGCCTCGCGCTGGGTGTCGAGCTGCGTGCCGCCGCCGATGGCGCCGAGCGGCACGTCGGGCATGAAGACCGAGGCGAAGACCGAATCCGGACCGCGCGACTCGATGCAGGTGATGCCGAGCGAACCCTCGACGACGTGCGCCGGATCCTGCCCGGTGGCGATGAAGAAGGCCGCCAGCACGTTCGCGTAGTGGGCGTTGTACCCCATCGAGCCGGCGGCGATCGAGCCGAGGAGGTTCTTGCGGTACTGCGCCTCGACCAGATCGCGGGCGTTGGTCTTCAAATAGTGGTGGAGGGTCTGCGCGTCGAGCAGCACCTCGGCGTAGATCCGCTTGCCGCGCCCTTCCTGCCAGTTGATCGCGGCCGGCTTCTTGTCGACGCAGTAGTTGCCCGACAGTGCGACGCAGGGGACGCCGGTCGCCGGCTCGATGAGGTCGTTGACCACCCGGTCGCAGGCGATGGTCACCATGTTCATCCCCATCGCGTCGCCGGAGTCGAAGCGGAAGCGGAGGAAGACCGTCGAGCCGAAGGCGTAGGGCTTCACGTCGAGCAGCCGCAGGTGGCGGCTGGTCGATTCAGTAAATTTGCGCAAATCTTCCAAGTGGTCTTGAATCCATTGCAAGAACTGCTGCGTCTGCACGATGCCCGAGGTGCGGAAGACCGGCGCCCGGGTCATCCCCACGTCCTCGACGCGGGCGACCACCCCGCCGGCTTCGCGCAGCGCGGCGCAGCCGCGGTTGGTGCTCGCCACGAGCGCCGCCTCGGTGGTGGCGAGCGGCACGTAGACGTCGCCGTCGATGTGCTTGCCGCGCACGCGCAACGGGCCGACGATCCCCATCGGAATCTGGGCGACGCCGAAGAAGTTCTCGCAATGGCGTTGCGAGGCGCGGCGGACGTCCAGCGAGTGGTGGCCGATGTTCGGCATCGACGTGCTGGTCATCTGCTCGAGAGCCCGGCGGCGGATGTCCGCCGCCGCCTCCGGCGGGAGGTTCTTGGGCAGCTCATGGAACCGGCGCTCACCGCGCGCGATGGAAAGGACCAGCTCGGTGTTTTCATCGAGCTCGCTGATCTCATCGGTCTCATCGGGTGAGAACGATTCGGCGGCGATCGGATTGACGTTCGACTTGCTCATTCTCAGGACCCTTTGCGGAGCGGGACGGCGCGCAGCTCCGCGATCGTTGTGACGCCGAGGCAGAACATGCAAATCTTGAGCTCCTGGACGATGCGCCGCACCTTGTCGGCGACGCGGTCCGGAGATTCCGTGGCGGGTTGCAGGAACGGCCAGGCCATGCCGACGAGGTCGGCACCGAGAGCCAGCGCCTTGGCGGCGTCGAGCCCGTTGCGCAGACCGCCGCTCGCGATGACGGTGGTGATCTCCGGCACCGCGCGCACCTCCCGGATCGACAACGGAGTGGGCAGGCCCCAGCCGGCGAAGACCTCGCCGAGGTCGAGGTCGCCGGCACGCTCCGCCTCGATGCGCGCCCAGCTCGTGCCGCCGACGCCGGCGGTGTCGATGATCCGCACGCCCTGCTCGGCGAGGCTCCTGGCGGTGGCGCCTGAGATGCCGCAACCGATCTCCTTGACCACCACCGGCACGCCCAGGTCTCGGACGATGGCGCCGATCTTCGGCAGCAGGCCGGCGAAATTGGTCTGCCCCTCGGGCTGGATCGCCTCCTGGAGCGGGTTGAGATGGAGCACCAGGGCGTCGGCGCCGATCATGTCGACCGCCTGCCGGCATTCGGAGATTCCCATTCCATAGTTGAGCTGGACGGCGCCGAGGTTGGCGAGCAGGGGCACGGTCGGCGCGACGTCGCGCATGTGGAAGCTCGCGGCCTGCAGCGGATCTTCGAGCGCCTTGCGCTGCGAGCCCACGCCGACCGCCACCCGGGTCTGCTCGGCGCCGGCCGCGAGATTGCGGTTGATCATCCCGGCCGACTCGGTGCCGCCGGTCATGCAGGAGATGAGCAGCGGCGCGGCGAGGCGGCGGCCGAGGAACTCGACACTGAGATCGATTGCCGCCATGTCGATCTCGGGCAGGGCGGCGTGCCCGAAGCAATAGTCGTCGAACACGCTGCCGGCGAGCTGCATGCGCGGATCGAGCGCCAGGCGGATGTGCTCGGCTTTCCTGTCCCTGTCGCGCGGCTCGGCGGAAGGGGCAAGGACCGGCTGCGCGGCGCTCAACTCTCGCGCTCCCACAGGTAGTCCAGCAAACCTTCGAAGAACAGGCGGCCCTCCGGAGCCAGGCCGGAGATGCTGTCGAACGCCGCGCGGGCTTCGCGCAAGCGCTCGGCCACCATCTCGGTCACCCGGGCGCGCGCTCCGGTCTCTTCCAGAATCTTCTGCGCCCGCGCCACCTCGGCAGTGGTCAGCCTCGGATTGCCGAGAGCCGCCTCGAGCGTCCGCCGCTGCTCCGCCGTCGCGGTCGCGAGGGCGTGGTGGATGAGAAAGGTGAACTTCCCTTCGCGCAGGTCTTCGCCCACCGGCTTGCCGACCGTGCCGGCGTCGCCGAACATGCCGAGCAGGTCGTCCTGGAGCTGGAACGCTTCGCCCACCGCCGTGCCGTAGCGCGACAGGCCGGCGAGCGTCGCCGCCGGCGCGCCGGCGAGCAAGCCGCCGAGCTGGATCGGCCGCTCGGCGGTGTAGCGGCCCGACTTGAGGCGCAGCACCCGCAACAGCTCCTGCTCCCGTTCGGCGGGATCGCGCCGGCCGCCCTCGCCGCGCCGCTGGGCGACCAGCAGCTCCAGATACTGTCCACCGATCACCTCTTCGCTCATGGTGGCGAAGCAGCGCATCAGCTCACGCGCCCGCCCACCCTCCCAATCTCCTTCGAGGCCGCCGGCGAGCGCCACCCCGGTGACCAGCTCGACCGCCCAGGAGTGGGCGAGGTCGCCGAGGAGGATGGCCACCGAGCGGCCGAAGTCCAGAGCGTCGCCGTGGAAGCCGCGCGCCTGGTGAGCCTGGCGGAAGCGCTCGTGCGCCGCCGGCTGGCCGCGGCGGATCTCGGCGTGGTCCATGATGTCGTCGTGGATCAACAGATAGGTGTGCAGCAGCTCGGTCGCCAGCGCCAGGGGGAGCACCTGGGCGTCGGCAGGGCCGCCGCAGGCGGTGTAGGTGGCATAGACCAGGGCCGGGCGCAGCCGTTTGCCGCCTTGCAGCACGAGCTGCCCGACGCCGTCGATCAGCTCGGCCGCCTCGCGGAAGCCGCCGGCCGCCTCCCGCTTGCGGGAGAGCCACGCCTGCAGCTCGCGGTCGAGCTTCTCGCGGAAGCTGTCGAGCAGTTGGGAAAAGCTGGTGGGAGCCGCCTCGCTGCGGGCCGCCGAAGTCGCCGCCATGGATCGTCCCATGTCCTTCCTGATCCGCCCTTCCTGGTCCGCAAAATTGATTGACCGGATGCCTGCGCGTGATTCGGTCGGGAGTCTACCCCGAAACGATTCGCCAGAGCGCTCACCCACCGAGATCGCATTCTAGCGGAAGAGCACTTTGCAATGCAAAGTGCGCTCGCTCGTCACGCTCTTCAAGGTTGCGGTACTCTTTCGCGCATGTCCTTCGATCTATATCAGGTGGATGCTTTCACCGACCGCGCGTTCGGCGGCAATCCGGCCGCGGTCTGTCTCCTTCCCGCCCCCCGTCCGGACGAGTGGATGCAGAGCGTGGCGCGCGAGATGAATCTCTCGGAGACGGCGTTCCTCCATCCCTCCGTGGACCCAGCGAAACCGGGTTACGCTCTGCGCTGGTTCACCCCCGCCGTCGAGGTGGAGCTCTGCGGCCACGCCACGCTGGCGAGCGCGCACGTGCTGTGGGAGTCCAGGCGGCTGGCGCCGGGGGAGACGGCCCGCTTCCACACGCTGAGCGGCCTCCTCACCGCCGAAAACCGGGGCACCGACATCGAGATGGACTTCCCGGCCAAGAGCGTGGACGAGGTCCCGCCGCCGGCCGGCCTGCTCGAAGCCTTCGGCGGCGTCACCCCGCGCTTCGTCGGCAAGAGCCGCTTCGACTATCTGCTGGAGCTGGAGGCGGAAGAGATGATCGTCGCGGCGGCTCCCGATGCGGCAGCCCTCAAGGCGCTGCCGGTGCGCGGCATCATCATCACGGCCCGCGGCGAATCCACGGATGCGGCCCGGGGACCCTACGACTTCGTCTCCCGCTTCTTCGCGCCCGGCGTCGGGGTCTACGAAGACCCGGTCACCGGCTCGGCCCACTGCTCGCTCGGCCCCTATTGGGCCAAGCGGCTGGGCAAGAACCGGTTTCTGGCCTACCAGGCCTCGGCGCGCGGCGGAACGCTGCGCGTCGAGGTCGAAGGCGATCGGGTCAAGTTGGGAGGCCGGGCGGTGACGGTGACGTGCGGCAAGCTGCTCGCCTGACTCTACGAGTCTTCGCCGCCGCCGTCTTCATCGCCGGTGCCGCCTTCTGAAGAGCCCGGCGTTCCCGAAGACGGTGGCGGCTCTCCCGCCCTGCCGCCCCGCTTCCTGCCGGTCTCGTGCAGATGGCGGATCAGGCGGTGAAAGCCGTCGAGGATCTGCGAGATGGCTCTCTCCTCCTCCGGCGGCAGCGGCGCGCTCAGCCCGAGCAGCTTGCGGACGTCCGTCCGGCCGGGCTCCGGCACGTCCGCCAGACCGACGATCCTCTGGCGCATGATCTGCGGCCGGCCGTTCACGATCTGCAACGCGTTGTGCAGATCGTGGAGGTCGCAGCCGAGAGTGTTGAGCACCTTTTCCAACGTGTCGAGCGACGGCCGCTGGCGGCCCGTCTCATAGGCGGACAGCATGCCCTTGGTGATCCCGGCATCGTCCGCCACGTGATACTGCTTTTTCGAATGCCGCTCCCGCAGCCAGCGGAGCGCCTGTCCGAGGCCGTTCAGAACTGGAGTACCCACGGCTCGTCTCTCCTGGTATGTGCGCCGGGAGCGTCATGCCCCCGGACCTGATCTCGTGCGGATGTCTCATTCCTCATGGACGGCAGTATAGGCGTAAAAGAAGCGTAAATCAAGAGGAGATCCGACGAAAGATTCGTCTGCTAGCATTCCCGCTCATGATCGGCCTCCATGACATCGAACTCGCGCGGCGGCGCATCGCCGGACACGTCCGCCGCACCCCTCTCGTCCCGGCCACGGCACTCTCCCGCCCGCTGCCGGGCGGCGGTGCGCTGACCCTGAAGCTCGAGTGCCTGCAGGTCACCGGCTCGTTCAAGGCGCGCGGCGCGACCCACAAGGCGCTCACCCTCCCGCCCTCGGCCGTCGCTCGCGGCCTGGTCACCGCGTCGGGCGGCAATCACGGCCTCGGCGTCGCCTACGCCGGGCACCTCCTCGGCGCTCCGATGACCATCTACCTGCCCGCCAACGCGCCGGCCAGCAAAGCCGAACGGCTGGAGCGCTGGGGGGCGCGGGTCATCCGTGCCGGCGCGGTCTGGGACGAGGCCGACCGCGAAGCCCGCCGCGCCGCCACCGAGAACGGACTCACCTACGTCCACGCCTTTGCCGATCCGGCAGTCATCGCCGGCCAGGGCACCGTCGGCCTCGAAATCCTCGAAGACGCTCCGGACACCGACCTGCTGCTCGTCGCCATCGGCGGCGGCGGGCTGATCTCCGGCGTCGCGACGGCGGCCAAGGCTCTGCGCCCCTCGATCCGCGTCGTCGGCGTCGAGCCCACGGGCGCGCCGACCCTGCATGCCAGCCTGCGCGCCGGCGCGGTCGTCGAGCTGGAGACCGTCACCACCGCGGCCAACACGCTGGCGCCGCGCCGCAGCGACGAGCTCAACTTCGCGATCATCCGCGCGACGGTGGACGAGATCGTTCTCGTCTCCGACGAAGAAATGCGCGACGCGGCGCGCTGGCTGTGGTTCGAAATGGGGATCGCGGCCGAGCTGTCCGGCGCCGCGTCCGTAGCGGCTCTCCTCTCCGGCCGGGCCGGAGACGGTGCGCGACGGGCGTGCGCTCTGGTGTGCGGCGCGGGCACCGATGGGCTGGTGCCCTGAAAGTGGCGCGGTCCAAACGTTCCGCCAGCTTCGAAGAAGCCGCACCTTACCACTTCTGAGCGCTAGAAGCTGCTCCTTGACGCGTCGACTTGCCGAGATCGTTGTCGGTATCGTCTACAAATTGCCGGAGCGGCAGCCAGCAAGGTCTACTGGGGCCGCAGCCAGGTCGTGCCCTGCAGGCGCTCGGCGAACGACAAGCTGATGGTGTCAGGGCAGCTCGCGGCACCGTGCCAGCAGATCCCCGGCGTCGCGGACCACACCCTTTGCGACGGAACGGGCTTGATGACCGCCACGTCGACCTCGCTGGTGGCGTTGGAGCAGTCGTGGTCGCCCGGTGCCGCACACGCCGGCAGAACGCGCAGGCTCGCCTCGCCGAGGCTGCCGTCGTTTCCGATGTCGATGGTGACGACGAGGGAGACGCGGGGCAGGGGCTTCTGCTGGACGGTGGGGTAGAGGTCCATGCGGTAGGTGGTGCGCACGCCGCCGGAGATCGCCACCGCGGCCGCGCCGCGGTAGATGGTGGCGAGCTTGTGCACCCGCTCGGCCTTGGGATCGCTCGCGCTGGTGGTGAACGCCGTGGCGCGCACCACGCGGGCCAGCACGTTGAAGACGTGGAGGTCGGCCACGGTGAGCGGGCTCGGACACGATTCGATCAGGCTCAGGAGCGCCTTGCCGGATGCCGTGCTCGCCGGTGTCCCGGCGTCGGCGGCCGAAATGTTGTCGATCACCAGCATGGCATTCGGGTCCTGGTTGTGGGCCGGATCGGCCGTGGTGTCGACGACGACGATCGTCGCGCTGGGATCTTCCTCCCGCACCACGTCTGTGCTCAAGGGATCGCGCAACAGGTAGAGCGAGTTGAGCTGCTGGCGCTGCGGATTGCGTTGCAGGGAGCCCTGGCTCGCGGTCAGCACGAAAGCGAGCTGGCGTTCGGGGCCCATGCTGTCTCCCCAGCGGTCGGACTGGTCGAGGACCACCAGGCCGCTCAAGTCCTGCGAGGAGGAGCCATAGGTGAAGAGGAACATCCCGGTCCGGTCGTCGAACCACGGCTCGAACATCACGGCCGAGCGGGACAGCATGGAGCGGAGCTGGTCGGCGCTGCAGGTCACCTGCCGCGCGGTGAGAGGACGGGTGACCTGTGCACCCGCGGTCGAAGTCAGAGAAAGGGCGGCGAGACCGGCGAGAAGGAGACTGCCCGTCGCAGTAATTCTGGGAGTAGTTTTCAAGGGTACCTCCTGGGCTTTCGGCCGATTTGCCGGCCACGCCGCTGTCCCGGGATGCCTTGCAGACATCGAGCCAGCTTCTCGCCGCCGCTGTCCCACCTTGACCCCCGGCGGGCACCTTGGCTTGTGACTGCCGATGTCCAAAGAGGGCTGCGGCGGCTTCCCCGATTCGACTAGAATCCGCCGCGGCTCCTCGCTGACCTCAGCGGAGCCACGCACCAGTTTGAGGAGGGCAGCAGACATGGAGATCAAAGTTGTCGGCGTCGTGGGCGCCGGCGTGATGGGTGTCGGCGTCGGACAAAATCTTGCCCAGACCGGCCATCAGGTCGTCCTGGTGGACGTCGCGGATGCTGTCCTCGACCACGCGCGGGAGGAGATCCGCAAGGCGGTTCGTTTCCAGGGGATGTTCCAGAAGGGGAGCGCCGGTAAAGCCGAGAGCGCCGACACCATCCTCGGCCGCATCACCTTCACCACCGACTTCGGTGCCCTCGCCGCCGCCGACTTCGTGGTCGAGAACACGACCGAGAAGTGGGACATCAAGAAGGAGGTCTACCCGCAGATCGACGCCATCTGCCCCGAGCGCGCCGTCTTCGCGGCCAACACCTCCTGCATCTCGATCACCCGCATCGGCTCGGTCACCAAGCGGCCGGACCGTATCGTCGGCATGCACTTCATGAATCCGGTGCCCCTCAAACCGATGGTCGAGGTCATCCGCGGCCACCACACGACCGACGAGACGCTCGACACCGCGAAGCAGTTCCTCCGCCAGATGGGCAAGGACTGCATCGTGGTCAACGACTATCCCGGCTTCGTCTCCAACCGGGTGCTCATGCTGACCATCAACGAAGCCGTCTTCCTGATCCACGACGGCGTCGCCACCGCCGAGCAGGTGGACCAGCTCTTCAAGACCTGCTTCGGTCACAAGATGGGCCCGCTCGAAACGGCGGACCTGATCGGCCTCGACACCATCCTCTACTCGATCGAGGTGCTGCACGAGTCCTACGCCGACAGCAAATACCGCCCCTGCCCGCTGCTCAAGAAGATGGTCGACGCCGGCTTGCACGGGCGCAAGAACGGCAAAGGCTTCTACGACTACAGCGTTTCGCTCTGAGATAAGGAATGGATGGACGCCCATGGATCCGAATCAGACCAAGATCAAAGAGTTCCTCTCCCGCTTCTTCAAGAGCCACGACCTCAAGCCCGAGGAGGACATCTTCGCGCTCGGCTTCGTGAACTCGCTCCTCGCCATGCAGCTCGTGGCGTTCGTCGAGAAGGAGTTCGGCATCAAGGTCGAAGACGCCGACCTCGATCTCGACAACTTCCGCTCCATCCAGGCGATCTCCAACCTGGTCGCGCGCAAGAGCGGCGCCACGGCACAGGCATGAAGCTCGAGCTCACCGCCGAGCAGCGCGAGGCGCGCGCCGCCTACCGCGCCTTCGTCGCCGCCGAGATCGCGCCGCACGCCGGCGCCTGGGACCGCGACGAAGCGCTGCCGCCGTCGATCGTCGAGCGGCTGGCCGCGGTCGGCTACCTGGGCACCATCGTGCCCAAAGACCTCGGCGGCCCCGGCCTCGACATGATCACCTACGGCGTCCTCACCGAGGAGCTCGGCCGCGGCTGCTCCTCGGTCCGCTCGCTCCTCACCGTCCATGACATGGCCTGCCAGGCCATCGTACGGTGGGGGAGCCGGGCGCTGAAGGAGCACTACCTGCCAAAGCTGGTGCGCGGCGAGATCCTCGGCGCCTTCGCCCTCTCCGAGCCGAACGCGGGGAGCGACGCCAAGGGGATCGAGACGACTGCCGTGGCCGAAGGCGACGAATACGTCGTCACCGGCCGCAAGAAGTGGATCACCTTCGCGCAGATCGCCCATCTTTTCCTGCTCATCGTGCAGTGCGAAGGGAAGCCCACCGCCTTCCTCATCGAGCGCGACACCCCGGGGTTGACGATCGAGCCGATCAAGGGCCTGCTCGGCACCCGCGCCTCGATGCTCGGCGAGATGACCTTCGACGGCTGCCGCATCCCCGCCACCAACATCGTCGGCCGCATCGGCTTCGGCGTCTCGCACGTCGTCGCCGCCGCGCTGGAGCAGGGGCGCTACAGCGTCGCCTGCGGCTCGGTGGGCATTGCCCAGGCCGCGCTCGACGCCAGTCTCCAGTACAGCCGTGAGCGCAAACAGTTCGGCAGCGCCATCTTCGACCATCAGCTCATCCGCGCCATGCTCACCGACATGCTCGTCCAGGTGCGCGCCGCCCGCCTGCTCTGCTACCGCGCCGGCTGGATGCGCGAGACCGGCGATCCCGGCGCCTTCGCCGAGACCATGGCCGCCAAATACTTCGCCTCCGTCGTCGCCGCCAAAGCCGCCACCGACGCCGTGCAGATCCACGGCGCCAACGGCTGCAGCAACACGTTCCCCGTCGAGCGCCTCTTCCGTGACGCCAAGGTGATGGAGATCATCGAGGGGAGCACACAGATTCAGCAGATGGTGATGCCGCGCTTCGAGCTTCAGGAGTTTTGAATGGGCAAGCAATCGGTCAAGTGTGTCGTCTGGGATCTCGACAACACGGTCTGGGACGGCATCCTGCTGGAAGACAGCACGGTCACCCTGCGTCCGCACGTCGTCGAGATCCTCAAGACCCTCGACGCCCGCGGCATCCTGCATTCCATCGCCAGCCGCAACGACCACGGCACGGCGATGGCAAAGCTCCAGGAATTCGGCATCGACGAGTACTTCCTCTATCCGCAGATCAACTGGAATTCGAAAGGCGCCTCGGTCGGCCAGATCGCGCAGGACATCAACATCGGCCTCGACACCATCGCCTTCATCGACGACCAGCCCTTCGAACGCGAAGAGGTGGCATTCACCCACGACAAGGTCCTCTGCATCGACTCGGCCGAGCTCGACGATCTCCTCGATCGTCCGGAGTTCAATCCGCGCTTCATCACCGAAGACTCGCGCCTGCGCCGCCACATGTACATGGCCGACATCCGCCGCAACCGCGAAGAGGCGGAGTTCGTCGGACCGACCGACGAGTTCCTCTCCACCCTGAACATGATCTTCACCATCGCCGCGGCGAAGGAAGAGGACCTGAAGAGAGCCGAAGAGCTGACCGTCCGCACCCACCAGCTCAACACCACCGGCTACACCTACTCCTACGAAGAGCTGGACGCCTTCCGCACCTCACCGGACCACATCCTCCTCATCTCCAGCCTGGAAGACCGGCACGGCACCTACGGCAAGATCGGCCTCACCCTGATCGAGAAAGGCGCCGGAGCCTGGACCGTGAAGCTCCTCCTGATGTCCTGCCGGGTGATGTCCAAGGGTGTGGGGATGATCATGATCCACCACATCCTGCGCATGGCCAAGGAAGCCGGGGTCAAGCTCCGCGCCGAGTTCCTCTCCACCGACCGCAACCGCCAGATGCTCATCACCTACCGCTTCGCCGGCTTCAAGGAAGTCAGCCGCAACGGCGATGTCGCTCTGATGGAGAACGACTACTCGGCGATCCAGCCACCGCCGCCGTATGTGGATTTGCGGGTGGAGATGTAGAGGGTAAAAAGAAGAAGCGGGTAGATCAGGCCGCAACGAAGCTCGCTACGATGGAATACGTGCCATCGGCGTTCTCTACCAAAATGACTTCGCCGGGATCTTCTGAGAAGCTGGCTCTGGCAACCAGAAAGCCACCGACGAGAAACTCGACCACTCCACCGCCGTCAAGGACCAATTCCGACCCCCCTGGCGTCAGAACGCCGCTAGCCGGACCGCTGCTATATGTTGAGCCATCATGCAGCTCAATTTCGAGCTTCGCAGCGCTTACGCCTCCTCCCGAGCCTACGCGATAGTCCGTGTTCCGTCCTGTAGAATTGGAAACTTGCATTGGGCTCACCTCTCATTATGGTTATCGTAGCCCTCGGAGGGGAGGGCGTCAATCGCCGTTTGATCCTGAAGGCCGGCTTGCGGTCGTGCTGCTACTCTGAGGAAGGAGGGAGAGAGCCTCCCGCGCGATGTCCAGCCGCTGTTCCAGGAGGCTGAGCGCGCGTTGGGCATCGCCCTTCTGTTCGTACAGGGCGCCCAAGTTGCCGAGGGCAATCCCCTCACTTCGCCGGTCGCCCACCTCGCGCGCGATCGCCAGCCGCTGCTCATAGAGCGTGATCGCCCGTTCCGTGTCACCAAGTGCCGCGTGTGCGTTGGCGAGGTTCCCGCAAGCAATTCCTTCGCTGCGCCGGTCCTGAACCTCACGAGCGATATCCAGGCTTTGCTCAAACAAGGAGATCGCGAGCCGCGGCTCTCCCAAGGCCAGGTGAGCACTCCCGAGGTTGCCGGCCGCTTGGCCCTCCGCCTGACGATCCTGGGATCGGCCGGCAAGCTCGACCCAGCGTTCGTAGAGGCCGATCGCCGTTCTCGCATCGCCGAGGCCGAGGTGGACGTTGCCGAGGATTCCAAGATGGTGCCCTTGGGCCGGCAGGTCGCCTCTCTTCTCGGCAGCGGTAAGGGCCGACTCCAACCAGCGGATCCTCTCGCGAGGTTGGAGTCGGAGGTCGAGAAAAAGGGCTCCCATCCGCGGGTATTCGCTGCAAAGGAATGCCGCCTCGTCATCGGACGCCGCGAGATCCGCGGCCCACGCCTGTCCGACCTGGATGTTCTCCCATTCTCGATCAAAGAGGGCGAGTCCCCGGGCGAGCGCCTCTCCTCCCTCGCGATAGAGGGTCTCTGTCTCTTGCAGCACTGTGAGGAAGTGCCGAGCATGGCGCCTTTCTGCTGCGACGCGCTCTTCGGGCGTCAGCCGAGATTCCGCAGAAAGCTGCAAAAGATCGTGGAGCCGGTAGCGTCCGTCGCTCCAGCTCAGGAGACTGGCCTTGAGGAGCTCTCCCAGGGTCTCTCGTGCGTGCTCAGGCGCGCACTCCCAAACTGCCGCGGCGGCGGCGAGATCAAAATCTGCTGGAAACACAGAAAGCTGATTCCAGAGGCCTTGTGTCGCGAAGCTGAGAAGCTCGAAGCTCAGATTGAGCGAGGCCTCTACGAGTTGAAGGCGGCTGCTGGAGCTGGTGAGGCGCTTTACGTACTCTTCGACCGCGAGGTCCGGACGTTCTGCCAGCGTGGCGGCCGCGAGCCGCAACGCGAGCGGAAGTCGGCCGAGAAGCGCGGCGATCTTGTCCGCCTGAGAACCGATCCGAGGCGCCAAGCGAAGGAGAAGCGCGCGTGCGTCGGCATCATTGAGAGTCTCCAGATTCAAGGCGAAGAGACCAGGAAGGGCGAAGTGAGAGCGGGAAGTCACCAGGAGGAAGTTGCCGGAAGGAGGGATCAAGCGTAGAACCTGTTCCGCTCCCACGGCGTCATCGAGGACTAGGAGAGCGCGGCGGTTCTCCAGAATGGAGCGGTAGACTCCCGCGAGCTCGTCCTCCGAGCTGGGGAGCCGTAAGTCAGGCATGAAGGCCCTGATCACCTGCGTCATGGCATCGGCCGGGCTCAGGGGAGTGGTTCCACCTCCACGGAGGTTGAGAAAAAGCTGAGCCTCCGGATAGGAGGGCTTGAGCTCTGCGGCCAAGCGGAGGGCGAGGGCGGTCTTTCCGACGCCACCGAGCCCGACGACCGTCGCAAGACTGGCTCCGCCTCGGATTGCCGCATGCAGGCTGGCGAGCTCTTCCTCCCGGCCCGTCAGATCTGCAGGCGGCGGTGGCAGTTGGTGGGGTGCGATCAGCGCCGCTGCCGTCTGCGGAGCCGTCGCCCAGTCTCCCCGCGGCCAGATCGTGACTTTGACGAAGCCGTCGATCAGAGAGACGCTGGGGATCGGGGAGGAGGTTTCTCCGCACTCCTCTATTGCAGTAGGCAGCCCGCTCCCTTCGCCTTCGCCGAGGCGGATCCAAGACACTGCCGAGGCGAGGGAGAGGTTCCGCTTGACCGACTCCGAAATCATAGTGGCCAAGCTTACCGGCGAGCCGTCTTCCGGCAGCGGGCGACCGGTCCAGGCTCCTGGGCTTAGAACCTCGATGCGATCCGAGAAGAGGCGCACGTGGACAATACGGCGCTCATCCTCGTAGTCCCGATGAACCAGCGCGTTCGCGATGATTTCCCGCACCGTGAGCATGGGATATTCGAAGATTCTCTCCGCCTGTGCGGAGTACGGGCTGGGCCGCTCCCGGACACGGATGTTGGTGGCGACGAACTCGCGGGCCTCACGGATCTGCTCGGGGATGGTGCCGCGCAGATCGGCCGGCTCACGGAGCGCAGTCTTGTCTTTTCCGCGATAGACCATACAGCGGGTGATCGCCCAGGGAAGGATCGAGGCCGGAGCGATGCCGAAGAAGAGCACGCCGGAAAGGGTCGGACGTTGTTTCCAAAGGAATCCGGCGCGTTCCAGGAACTCAGCATCGGTTAAATCGTTTCGCCGCCAAGTTTCCCGCAGGTCTCCACGGAAGGCTCGCACCGCCTGTGTGTCGAGCTGGGCGTCCGGTGCGGCCCGGTCGAGGAATGCTGTCGAGACGGGGCTGGAGGAGGAGACCGGACCCGCCTCTGGTTGGAGAGGATAGTGCGCTTGCAGGGCTTCGATCAGCCTGCGGCTGCCATCTTCGGGGCTGCGCCACCACTCGGCGATCGCCAGATCCGCGGCGATCTGGTCCAAGTAGGCCGATTCCTCCATCCTGACCACGAAGAGGCGGTTCGTGCCGCCTCGCGCCCGCGCCGCGTTGACCAGACGGTGTGCCCAGCCGGTTCCCAGAGCAGTCACCGTGGCGCAGAGGACGACTGGGCCGCCTTCGGCGAGTGCCTTGTCCGCCTCTTCCGAAAACGATGCACCGACTCGTACCGTTCCGCGGTAGGAAACCTCGTACCCCACCTGTTGGAGCGGCAGAGCGATGCGTTCGGCGAGAGCATCCTCTCCAGGGGCGTGGGCGATGACGACTTTCCAGGTCATGTGACTAGACGAGCGCGCGGAGAAGCTCCGCGAGCCCGGTGTCCCAGTCGGTCACCAAGTCGGCGTAGCGGATGTCGGCGAGGAGGGCTGGCGGCTGACCACCCGTCAGGCGCACGGGGAGCAGCCGGATGGCGTGGCCGTTCAGTTGCATTGCCAGGGCCGCCATCCATTCCCGGCTCATCCACGGAGCGGGCACGCCGGCCGCCGAATAGCAGAGGACGAGATGAGATGTCCCTGCAAGGCCGGAGTTGATCTTTTCGACAATCGAATCGCCGACCTGAATCTCCCAGGCGTCGAGCCAAACCACGTGACCACGCTCTCGGAGATCCCTCCCCAAGCGCTCGGCGGCGAGCGCATCGGCTCCGAGGTGACTGATGAAGACAGCGGCCATGAGCGACCTTTCCTCCGAAGAACATGGACTCGTCCTGAGAAGACTATCCTATCTGCAACGGCGATGTCGTTCTCCTGAAGGCTGCACAATTCAGTTGCCGGAGAACCCAGAGAGTCTCTCGGCGGAGGTCGAGGCGTTCCCAGCGCCTCGAAACGCCGCGTCTGCCATCCAGAGAGTCTCTCGATTGGCAAAATGACTCTCTGAGCCATCCGGGGGAGTGGTTTCTGCCGCCGAGAGAGTCTCTCGGCAGGCGGGAGTCTTTCCGAACGCCCCGCCAAGTCACCTCTGTATCCGAAAGAGTCTCTCCTGCGTTCAGCGAGCTATTTCTTCGGCCCAGAGAGGACACCAGGGGATTATTTGAAGACGAGATGAGTCACGCCGGCCTCCAGATCGTTCCGAGCATTGTTCCGACAAATTTCACCCCAACGGCGTCACATACGCCGCCGTGATGCCGCCGTCGGCGAGGAAGGTGGCGCCGGTGGTGAACGACGACTCGTCCGAAGCGAGGAAGAGGGCGGCCCTGGCGATCTCTTGCGCTTCTCCGAAGCGGCCCATGGGGATATGGACGAGGCGGCGCTGGCGCTTCTCTTCGGTGTCGAGGTACTTCATCAGCAGCTCGGTGTGCAGCGGGCCGGGGCAGAGGGCGTTGACGCGGATGTTTTCGCGGGCATGGATGACCGCCAATTCGCGGGTCATGGCGAGGACTCCTCCCTTGCTGGCCGTGTAGGCGAGCTGTGGCGTGGCGGCGCCGAGGAGGGCCACGAAGGAGGCGGTGTTGATGATCGAGCCTCCTCCCGCGCGCCGCAGAGCCGGGATACCGTGCTTGCAGCCGAGGAAGACTCCCTTGAGATTGATGTTCATGGTCAGATCCCAGACGTCTTCCTCGGTCGCGATGGCGTCGTCGTCTTTCGGATGGGAAATGCCGGCGTTGTTGAACAGCACGTCGAGGCGTCCGAAGCTCGTTTCGGCGGCGCGGATCATCGCTTCGGCTTCGGATGATTTCGAAACGTCGGCGTGCGCATAGACCGCCTGGCCGCCGGCCTTGCGGATCTCCTCGGCGACCGCCTCGCCGGCCTTGTCGTTGACGTCGACCACGACGATGCGGGCTCCTTCGCGTGCGAAGAGCAGGGCCGATTCGCGGCCGATTCCTGAGCCGGCTCCGGTGATGAGGGCGACTTTGTTGTCCAGACGCATGAGTGTCTCCTACGCCCTTTCGAAATACCGGGCTCGTTCCCAGCAGGTCACCACCTCGTCGAATTTCTTCTGCTCGGTGCGCAGGAAGTGGAGGTAGTGCTCGTAGACGTTGTCCCCAAAGGCTTGCCGCGCCAGCTCGCTGTTTTCTAACTCGGTGATCGCTTCCCGCAGGGTCGAGGGAATGCGCGGCAGCTCCTGCGCCGCGTAGAGATCTCCCTGGAAGATTTCCGGCGGCTCGATCTGATTCTGGATACCGTCGAGGCCCGCGGCGATGGCGGCGGCGTAGAGGATATATGGATTGGCGTCGGCTCCCGGGATGCGGCATTCGATACGGAGCGACGGACCGCGGCCGACGACGCGGAAGCCGGCGGTGCGGTTGTCGTAGCTCCAGGCGATGGTGGTGGGCGCCCAGGAACGTGATTGGTAGCGTTTGTAGGAGGCGACATAGGGCGCCCAGCAGCCGGCGAGGGCGCGGGCGTGACGCAGCCAGCCGCCGAGGAACCAGCGGAAGGTGTCGCTCGCTTCGACCGGCCCGGTTTTCTTGTTCCCGGGAAATTGATTGGTGCGGCCCTCCGTGTCCCACAGGCTGACGTGCACATGCGCGCTGGAGCCGGTATGCTTCTCGTCCCACTTCGCCATGAAAGTGAGCGATCTGCCCTGCGCCCAGGCGATCTCCTTGGCCGCGTGCTTGTAAAGGACGTTGCGGTCCGCCTGGGTCAGCACTTCGCTGTAGCGGAGATTGATCTCCTGTTGTCCCAGCCCCGCCTCGCCCTTGCTGAACTCGACCGGCACGCCGCTCTGATCGAGATTGCGCCGGATCGCGCCGATCAGCTCTTCTTCTTTCGTTCCCTGGAGGATGTGGTAGTCCTCGTTGTACGTCCCCATCGGCCGCAGATCGTGATAGCTCTTCGCGCGCGCTTCGGCGAAGCTGTCGTCGAAAACAAACAGCTCGATCTCGGTGCCGCCCATGATCGTGAAGCCGGCCTCGCGCGCCCGCTCGATCTGGCGTTGCAGCATGCGGCGCGGCGAGACCTCGACCGGTTTCTCGTGATGATCGAGGAGATCGCAGAGCACCAGCGCGGTCTGCGGCAGCCAGGCGGCGTGGCGCAAGGTCGTAAGGTCGGGGACGCAGTGGAAGTCGCCGTAGCCGGTCTCCCAACTGGTGTATTTGTAGCCGGGAATGGCGTCCATCTCCATGTCGCAGGCGAGCAGGTAGTCGCAGGCGTGCATCCCGCTTTTGGCCACCTCCTCCAGGAAGAAGGAGCCGGTGATCCGTTTGCCCATCAGGCGGCCGTACATGTCCGGGAAGACCGCAAGGACCGTTTCGATCTCGCCGCGCTCGACTAGTCCGGTCAGCTCTTCGAGAGTCAGCAATCCACGCACTTCGGTCATCGTTGAATCTCCTGGCTAGTCCGCAGCGATGAACACGCTCTTCCATTCGCTGTAGTGATCGAGCGCCGCGGGGCCGAGCTCGCGCCCGACGCCGCTTCGTTTGACGCCGCCGAAAGGCATTTCCAGATGGACGCTCCAACTCGTGTTGACGGAGATCACGCCGGTCTCGATCGCCCGCACGACCCGCAATGCGCGGGCGAGGTCGCGCGTCCACAGCGAGCCGGAGAGACCGTAGATCGACGAGTTGGCGAGCCGGATGGCCTCTTCTTCTGAGTCGAACGGCAGGATCGCCACGACCGGGCCGAAGATCTCCTCGCGGGCGATCTCCAGGTTTGGATCGACGTCGCGGAAGACGGCCGGCTCGTAGAAGCTGCCGCGGTCCCAGGGATCGCCGGTCCGGGGCTTTCCGCCGCAGCAGAGGCGCGCTCCCTGTTCCACGGCACGGCGCACGAAGCCGTCCACCCGGTCGCGGTGGGCCGGTGAGATGAGCGAGCCCATCTCGGTCGCCTCGTCGAGCGGATCGCCGATGCGGACCGCGCGGGTGCGCTCGACGAAGCGCTCGACGAATTCCTCGTAGACCGGCCGCTCAACCAGGATGCGGCTCCGGGCGCAGCAGTCCTGCCCGGCGTTGCCGAACGCGGAGAACACCGCGCCCGCGGCTTGTTCGAGATCGGCGTCCGCGAAGACGAGGCTGGCCGATTTGCCGCCGAGCTCCAGGGAGACGCGCTTGACGTCGCCGGCGGCGAGGCGCTGGATCTCGATGCCGATCTCGGTCGAGCCGGTGAAGGCGACTTTCCGCACGTCCGGATGGCTGGCAAGAGCCGTGCCGGCCGTATTGCCGGGACCCGGGAGAACGTTGAGGACACCCGGTGGCACGCCGGCCGCGTGCGCCAGCTCGGCGAGCCGGAGCGCGGTCAGCGGCGTGGCCGACGCCGGCTTGATGACGACCGAGTTGCCCATTGCGAGAGCGGGCGCAGCCTTCCAGGTGGTGATGGCGAACGGGAAGTTCCAGGGGACGATCAGAGCGCAGACCCCGACCGGCTCGCGGAAGGTGAGGCCGGTGCCGGGTGCTCCGACCGGAACGGTCTGGCCGCCGAAGGCGGGGATCAGTCCGGCGTAATATTGGAAGCAGGCGGCGCCCATCTCGATCTCGCCGCGCGCCTCCTGGATCGGCTTGCCGACGTTCCGCGCTTCGAGCGCCGCCAGCTCGCCTGCCGCGCCGCGGATGCCCTCGGCCAGCCGGAGGAGCACGCGGGCGCGTTCCGCCGTGCCCGCCCGCCGCCAGTCGCCGCGTTCCCAGGCCCGGCGCGCCGCGGCGACGGCGGCGTCCACGTCGGCGCGATCGGCCTGCGCCACGGAGGCGAGGGCTTCGCCGGTCGCGGGGTTGCGGACTGAAGCCTCCCCTCCCGCCGTAGCCGGAACGCGCTGCCCCTCGATCCACAATCCCTCGAAGCTGTACTCTGAATAGCTACCCGTTGCGTGCCACATCGCCGGTGCCTCCCGGTGCCAGTCTATCGCTCCCCAGATGAGATTATGAGATCCGCTGAGATCAGGTGAAGATTGGGGGGGTGCTGCTGATCACCTACATGCCCGAGATGAGCCTCGGATTGCTGCTGTTGCTCGGGAAGAGATGAGGAGGGACCGGCCGATCAGGGCTTCAGTCCGAGCACATCGAGGAGCGCGGTGCGAACCTCCTCCCAGCGGTGGTTCGGAAAGGAGGCGATCCATGGACCAAGGAATCCTCTCGGCCCAGCACCACGACGGGACGGCGCTTGTCAGGTGACGAGAAGCGAAACCAGCGGATGTCTCCTCGCTGGATCAAGGAAACTCCGGCTCGTCGTCCTCGTCGATCGGCCCTTGAGGGCCGCGCTCCGTCCACTCCCGCCAGAGCTGGGCCTGCTGGTTGGGAGTCAAGATGACCTCGCCCTCGTCGAGCGGCTCGATGACGACGCGGACGCGCCGGCCTTCCAGCGGCGGGACCACCGAGTCCAGGGTGATCGTGTTTCCGTGAAGCGTTCCCTCAAGTGCGGCCATGGCTCCTATTGTACAGGATACACCGCCCACTCCGTGGGATGTGGCCACACCCCCACTCCGCGGAGTAAGCTCGTCTCGCTGTCCGGCCTGCGCCTCGCTTTGGCGCGCTGAGGGAGAAGCCAGCCATGACCATCGCATCGGACGTAGACGTGCGGAGCACGCCCTTCGAGCAGGAAGCCGCTGCTACACAGAAGTACTTCGACAGTCCACGGTTCGCGAGGATCGTTCGTCTCTATACGGCCCGCCAGGTGGCAGAGCAGCGCGGCACGATCGCCGTCGACTACACGGTGGCGCGCGACGCTGCGACCGCGTTCTATGCGCGCCTGCGCGAGCTTTTTGATCAACGCAAGAGCATCACCACCTTCGGTCCCTACTCGCCGGGGCAGGCGGTGACCATGAAACGCATGGGGATCGAGGGGATCTATCTCGGCGGCTGGGCGACCTCGGCCAAGGGCTCGACCTCGGAGGATCCGGGACCCGATCTCGCCAGCTATCCCTTGAGCCAGGTGCCGGACGAAGCCGCGGTGCTGGTGCGCGCTCTCTTGACCGCCGACCGCAATCAGGAATTCCTGCGCCTGCGCATGAGCGAAACGCAGCGCGATGCGACGCCGGCCTACGATTACCGTCCCTTCATCATCGCCGACGCCGACACCGGCCATGGCGGCGACCCGCACGTGCGCAACCTCATCCGCCGCTTCGTCGAGGCGGGCGTTCCGGGGTACCACATCGAGGACCAGCGGCCGGGCACCAAGAAGTGCGGCCACCAGGGCGGCAAGGTGCTGGTCCCCTCGGACGAGCAGATCAAGCGCCTCAATGCCGCCCGCTTCCAGCTCGACGTCATGCGCGTTCCCGGCATCATCGTCGCGCGCACCGACGCCGAGGCGGCGAGCTTGATCGACAGCCGCGCCGATGAACGCGATCAGCCGTTCCTTCTCGGCGCGACCAACCTCGAGGTCCCGTCCTACAAGTCCTGCTATCTGGCGCTCATGCGGCACTTCCACGAGCTGGGAGTCGAGGAGATCAATGGCCATCTCCTCTACGCTCTCTCCGACGCGGAATACACCGCCGCCGGCAACTGGCTCGCCCAGCAGGGAATCCTCGACCTGGTCGCCGAGGCGGTCGACGCCTTCCGCTCCGGCCGGTCGCCCGTAATCGATCCTCTGTTCGACAAGATCGAATCGCGCCTGGTCGACGTCTGGGAGACCGACGCCAGCCTCGAGACCTACGGCGACGCGGTCGCCGAAGCTCTCGCCTTCCGCGAAAGTGAGGGAGACCCGGCGGAGATGAGCGTCGAGGAGTGGCAGCGCTTTGCCAAGCGCGCCTCGCTCTACACCGCGCGCGAGAAGGCCCGCGAGCTCGGCGTCGACATCGGCTGGGACTGCGAGCTGGCCAAGACCCCCGAGGGGTACTACCAGATCCGCGGCGGCATCCCCTACGCGATCGCCAAGTCGCTCGCCGTGGCGCCGTTTGCCGACATCCTCTGGATGGAGACCAAGACCGCGGACATTGCCGAAGCGCGGCAGTTCGCCGAGGCGATCCACGCCGAATTCCCGGACAAGATGCTCGCCTACAACCTCTCGCCGTCATTCAACTGGGACACCACCGGCATGAGCGACGACGAGATGAAAAGCTTCCCCGAGGAGCTCGGCAAGCTGGGCTTCGTCTTCAACTTCATCACCTACGGCGGCCACCAGATCGACGGCCTCGCCGCCGAGGAGCTCGCCACCGCCTTGAAGCAGGACGGCATGCTCGCCCTGGCCCGTCTGCAACGCAAGCTCCGCCTGGTCGAATCTCCCTACCGCACGCCGCAGACGCTGGTCGGCGGTCCGCGGAGCGACGCCGCCCTCCTCGCCTCCTCGGGGCGCACCGCGACCACCAAGGCGATGGGGAAGGGCTCGACGCAGCATCAGCATCTGGTGCAGACCGAGGTGCCGCGGAAGCTGCTCGAAGAGTGGCTCAAGATGTGGAGCGATCACCACGGCCTCCCTGGCGGCCTGCGCGTCCAGCTCCGGCCGCAGCGCGCCGGCTCGGAGGTGCTCGAGCTCGCCGTGTACGGTCAGGACGAGGAGAAGGTCGCCAATGTCGTCTTCGCGCCCATCCACGACCGCCGCGGGCGCAGCATCCTCTCGGTGCGCGATCAGAACACCTTCGCCGAAAAGCTTCGCCAGAAGCGCCTGATGAGCCTCATCCACCTCTTCCTCGTCCACCGCTTCAAGGCCGACTCGGTGCACTACGTCGCTCCGACCGAGGACAACACCTATCAAGCCTCGAAGATGAAGTCCCACGGCATCTTCAATAAGGTCAACCAGGAGGTCGGCCAGATCATCGTCGCCGACGTCGACCACCCGCGGGTCGCCAAGCTGCTGGCGCCGGACCGGGTGGCGTTGGGGAGGTTGATCCGGAAGGAGGAGTAGGTCTTCTCGGTCGGCGTTGACAGGGGACGCTGCGAATCTAAAATTACTCTCGTGCTAAATATAGATTATCTGGCATATCTTTTCGCTGCGTGCTGCACCCCAGGAAGAAAGGCAGGGTCCTCATGACAGACCGACCGGTCTTTGCAGGTGAATCATTTGCTCCGGACAAGCTTTCCGGTGGCTCGGGGCTGGCCAAGGCGTTCCCATCGCTCGACGCTCCTTCCTATGTGTCGGCAGCGGAGGCGACGCACACTCGTCCGGACGACGAAATCGTTTCGTCCAACTGCCCCAGGTCGGGCAGAGCTTCATGGCGGGTGACGCCATCGGCTCGGTGGAATCCATCAAAGCCGTCGCCGAGCTCTACACACCCGTCGGAGGCGATGTCCTGGAGATCAACGAAGAACTTCTGAAGTGGCCGGGATTCTTCAACGAGGATCCTCATGGCAAAGGCTGGATGATCAAGCTTCGGCTCACCGCTCCTTCGGACCTCGGTCAGCTCATGAGAGCAGAGGATTACGAGCGGTACGTCCGGATGGGTGACTGAGCGTGGACGCGCGGACCGTCCGTAGCCTCAACTGCCTGACCCGCAGCTTCTACGACGGCTCGGCTCTGGGGTTCTGCGCGGCCAACGAGCTCCCGTCGCCCGGCTGGGACCAGGTCCTCGACCTGCTCGAGCCAGGTTTCTCGCTCCTGCCGTCCATTCCGGTGCTGGATGGTGCTTAAGCAGGAAGGGGCCAAGGTGACAGGCACTTACTGCGTGACGACCGGCGTGTGTGGGAAGGGGGAGGGGACGATCTCGGGCTCCCACATGGTGATCGATTGGAAAAACACGACGCCTTCCTGCCCTGGAGAATATCACAACACCTATCTGGTCGCCGAGGACCAGATCATCTGGAAGTTCACCGGCAAGGACTGCCTCGGCCCGGAAGATGGGCACGGCTACGCCAAGAAGGAGCCGTAAAGGCGGTTCGAGACCACCGGTCCGCCGGCCCTGGTGAGCTGTAGGCCCTGCCGGGGCCGCCGCACTATGCTTCCGGCCAGAGCGCCTGGTCGTTGTCGTCGAAGAGCACGCCCCACTCGACCTGGGTCAGCTCGTCAGAGGACAGATCGAAATAGAACGTCATGCCGAGCGCGAAGACGTCGAGGCGGATCTCCTCGGCGTCTTCATCCGTCTCTTCCTCCACGTTGTCGAGATCCTCCTGGGACAGGTGCTGGTGCAGGAGATCGCTGACCTCGTCGCGCGTCTTCGGGAAGAGCGGCCCGCCGAGCAGGTCGCAGGGGCAGTTTTCGTCGACCTCGATCGAATGGAGGAGGAATTCGCCGTCCTCGTCTTCTTCCTCGTAGAAGAAAAGATGGATTCCGACGTCTTCATAGGCCACGTGCAGGGAGCGCTCGACGCCGTCGTCGTGGAGCGTCGAGTCGACGATCGGGCCGAGGACGGATTCCGACTCGTCGATGGTCATTCCGAACAGCAGCGGTCCGAAGCCACGGCCCGGCACGATCTCGACCGATTGGAGGTCCGGCTCGTGGGCCAGAAGCGGCGTCCGGTGCACGGTCGCCGGGACCTCCGAGGTGGCCACGATATGGCAGATGTAGAGCTGCTCCTCCGGATCGGCGCCCGCATAGCCCCACACATTGCGCAGCCCGTTGACCGGCACGGGCGGGGCGAGATCCAGGTCCAGGGCCGGTCCCGGCCGGCTGGCGCTCTCCTCGTGCCAGAGCAGCACCGCCTCGCGCAAGGAGGAGGCGCGGAACTGTTCGGAGAAGGTGGCGCCCTGTTTTTCACAGATGAAGGTGTAGTTCATGGCCGGGCGATCCTATCACCTTGCGCTCTCCATGCAGCTCTTGGCCGGGTTGCACCGGACCCTTGGTGCGGGTAGGCTTGAGATCGAGGGCAAAGCAAATGAGCTACCTGGGCGTCATCCTGCTGCTGGGCTTGCTGATTCTGATTCACGAGGCCGGTCATCTGGCCGCGGCCAAATGGACTGGAATCCCCATTGAGGGGTTCTCCGTCGGTTTTGGACCCAAAGTCTGGGCTCGCCGCTGGGGACTGACGGAGTACTCGCTCCGGGCGTTCCCCCTCGGCGGCTTCGTCGTTCCGGCCGTCGAGGAGGACGAGTTTCGCGCCATCGCGCTGAGGAAGCGGCTGGCCTTCTTCGTCAGCGGGTCCCTGGCCAACCTGGCGGCGACCGTTCCGCTTTTCGCGCTGTTGAATGGAGGCGCAGAGGGGTTCTCCTTCTACGGCTCCTTCATCGCCCCATTCCGGCAGGTCGGCGTGACCTGTCTGCAGTTCCTGAGCTTCTTGCCGAGCCTGATGACGCACCCGAAGGCGCTTTCCGGCGTCGTCGGCATCGTGGTGGAGGGAGGACAGGCCGTTCATGCCGGACGGACCCTGGAGCTTGCCATCTCGCTGACCCTTTCTCTGGGGGTGTTGAATCTCCTGCCGATTCCGATCCTCGACGGCGGCCAAATCCTCCTGAGCATCCTCGAAGAGATTTTCCCCCGCGCCATCAAGCTGCGGGCTCCCTTGACAGTCCTTGGGATGGTGGCATTGGTCGGCCTGATGATCCTCGCCAACGTGCACGATACGATCCGGTATTGGGGATGAACACGGGGATGAGCACGCCGAGCTACCTTGAGGCTGTGCGCCCGCTCGCCCTGGCGCTGCCCGAAACCGAGGAGGGGACCTCCTATCGCACGCCCGCATTCCGGGTGCACGGCAAGCTTTTCGCCCGGCTCTGGGAAGATGGCGAGACCCTCGTCCTCAAGATTAGCTTCGACGCACGGGAAATTCTGATGGGCGTCGACGCGGAAACTTTTTACATCACGGACCACTACCGCAACTATCCATCAGTGCTCGTGCACCTTTCGAAGATCGACCCCGATCGGCTCCGCGAAGTGATCGAGGAAGCCTGGCGGTTCAATGCGCCGAAGAAGCTCCTGGCGGCTCAGGACTCGAAACGCTAGTGACCGGTAGGCAAGCCTATTGGCTGACCTGGAGACAAGTACCCAATCTTCAAGAGCCGAATGAGTGGGAGTCGATCGACATCGCCATTCTCAACGGAGTTGCCGCAACTCCTGTTCGATGCGCTCGGCAAGGAAAACCTTGAGGAGCGACTGATACGGGACGTCGCGCTTGTTCGCGAGCATCTTGAGGCTCTCGAGCAACGCTTCCGGCAGGCGGAGGGAGATCGTCTGCGTGGATGGCTTGAGCCGGGAAAACGTGGCGGGCTTGGCACGGCTCCAATCCACGTAGTCTGCCGAGTCGTGGGTCGCCCAGAACTCCCGCTCCTCGTCCTCCGACGAAAACTTAGGAATCGGCCGCAAACTCTTGCGCTCGGGCATCCTCATAGTCCTTTCGCGCTCTTGGGGGCATGTCGCGAGCAGAGCTGACGCGGATTTTCTCTCGTGCCAGGTTGGAATTCAAGGAGCCCAAGAAGCTCGCGGGCTGGGTGGCCCATTTGCCATGATCTCAGAGAGAGGCGGGAGGTTCGAGAAGACGATCTCCACGATGTCCTTGTGGATCGTGATCCGCTTCACGAGGCTCTCGACCACGGTCCGCTTCTCTTGGAGACTCATGGTGAGCCAGTTTTGAGCAAGGTCCCGGGTGCGGCTCACAATGTCATCCTGCATGACCGTCTTCACCTTCAGGAAATCGATCTCTCCCTGAAGGCGGGGGATCTCCCCACCCAAGCCGGCGAGACGTTCTTCGAGCGGCCGGTGCCGTTCGCGGAATCCGTCCACCGTGAGGGCATCCTCCTGGTAGAGGCGGTAGAGCTTGTCGGCCTCCTTCGTGAGACGCTCCCGCTCCCGGAGAAGGGCGCCCAACAGGTCTTCCTTCCCGGAGGCGGCCTCACTCCCTTGGGCAAGATAGGCGGCGATGGCCTCGGGCGAGAGGGTGAACTGCTCAAGCTCACTCTGGAAGAGGTGGTCCAGGTCCACCATCGGGATCTTCGTGCGGCAGGCCATGCAGACGTACTTCGGGGTGTTGGAGCGCACGTACATCTTCTCGCCGCAGGCACAGTAGACGAAGCCCGCGAAGACGTAGACGGCGCGTTTCGCGACCGGCTTGTGGGAGGCTTTCCGCTTCTGAAGGAGCGCGTTGCACTCCTCCCAGAGTTCCTCGGAGATGATCGCCGGGCAGGGTACGAAGATCCATTCGGATTCCGGCTTCAGGACCCGCTTGCCCTTCACCATCTTCGTGTAGTTTGCGCGGCGCACGCCCTTCGCGGTCGGGTCCGTGAGGAGTTGCTCCACGGTCGTGTCCCGGAAGGGTTTGCCCTTCCTGCCCCGGTGGCCGGCCGCGTTCAGGAACTCCGCCACGGTTTTGAGGCGCTTGTGCTCCTTGAAGAGTTCATAGATGAGGCGGCGGATCGGAGCCTCATCGGGGTGGATCTCCATCCGCTTGTCTACCCAGCGGTAGCCCAGAGGCGGAGGCCCTCCGATGGGCTTCCCGAGCCGCGCCCGGATGGGGACCGAGGCCGCGACCCGCGAGGCGATCTCCTCGCGCTCCCACTCAGCCATCGCGGCGATCATGGTGTAGAAGAGGCGGCCGTGCGGGGTCGAGGTATCGATCGACTCCTGGAGGGAGACGAGATCCGCCCCGTGCTCGCGGAAGTACTCGGAAAACTCCAGGAGTTCCTTTGTGTTTCTCGCGAGACGGGCGAGCTTCGAGAAGATGAGGCCGGCGATCCGCCCGCGGCGCACATCGGCCATCATCCTCCTGGCCTCCGGGTGCTCCATGACTGATTTCCCGGAGACACCTTCCAGGTGGTAGACCTCGGCGACCTTCCAGCCGCGGGACTCCGCATAGCTTACTGCTCGCATCTCGTGATGCTTGGGGCTCTCGCCCTTCGCCTGGTCTTCGGTCGAGACCCGAATCCAGATGCCGATGGGTTTAGCCTCCGGCGCCGGATCTTTTCTACGCTCCATGGGATTCCTCCTTTGGGTTCTTGAGGGATGAGTTTGGAAAGGACTCCCATCATGATCGGGACTGCGGTCGCATGAGGAAAGGCGGCAGGTTTTGCCCCCTACGGCTTCTCCCCGCCCTTCATGCGCCGCACGCTCTTCGCGACCACTTCGGTCAACGCCTTGTAGCGGGCGGCGGCCTCGTCGGGATCGACCGCCTCGTGCCGCACCCTCACCTTGTATCCGCCGACCACGGTCTCTCGGCTCTTCGGCCGCATGGAAAGCATGGTGAAGAGTTCCTCCGGTGAGAGGAAATGCACCCGCGCAAGTTCCGGGGCGGCGAGTTTCTTCTTCAACGCAGCTTCGATCCTTGCAAGGTGCGGACGCTTCAAGGCCAGGACCGCGACCTCATGGAAACCGGCTTCGAGGCACTTCTCCACGTTCCCGATTTCCTGGGCCACGGTGGAGGTGACCGAGATCTCGCAGGCGATCGAGAAGTCGTCGCGCCTCAGCGCCACATCGACGCTGCCCTTGCCTCCCGGGGTCGGCTCTTCGATCGTCACCCGGTAGCCCTCGGATTCGCCCCAGCGCTTCACGAGGTCCTGGAGGTACTGGTGCTCCGGTCCGCCGCGGCCGAGAGGCGCAGGTGCTGCCGGTAACGGGCGCCGCTCGCGAGCCGGAGGCGGTTCAGGCGGGGCGGTCGGTTTCGGCGCCGGAGCAGCTCGCGGCGCTTCCGGCTCTACCACGGGAGGCGGAGCCTTGCGCGCTGGCTCCGCTCTCTGCGGCTCCTCTCGCCTCACGGCATACCACTCGCGCGATCTTGTGATGACCGTCTCGCGCCGCTCTGTGGCGACCTCGGTCGGAACCGCCGGCAGGAGCCGGGTCGCGAGGTTGCAATCGCCCTGGGAGTTGTCGATCCGGGCTATCGCTTCTCCCACCCGCAGGCTCATGAGATCGGCCGGCCCGAAGAAGGAGAGGCCCTCAGCGAGGGCCTTCGCATCCCGGTCGCCCACCCGGAAGGCGATGCGCGTCCCGGCGTTCCCCAAGAGCGCGGAGGCAACCTCTGGAGCCTTGGTATCGAGCTGGCGGAGATCCTGATGCGCGAGGATGAGCCCCAGGCCGTACTTCCTCGCTCCCGCGAGGAGCTGCGCCATCGAAGCGGTCGCGACCTCCTGGCACTCGTCGGCATAGAGGAAGAAGGGGCGCCGTTCCTCCCGCTTCACCTCTTGCCGGCTCATCGTGATCTGGTGGAACTTGGAGACGAGGAGAGAGCCAAGAAGAGCCGCGTTCTCTTCGCCGATCGCGCCTTGGGAGAGCCTCGCGAGGAAGATCTGGCTCTGGTCCACGACAGAGCGCAGGTCGAGCCGGCTCTCGCGGGCGCCGACGATCTGGCGCACGGTCTTCGACCGCAGGAAGCCATCGAGGCGCGTGAGGATTGCCCCTACGCTCTTTCCGGCCGCGAGTTGGAACTCATGGCGGAAGTATGAAGTGAGGTACGGGTCGTCCACCGCGGCGAGGAGCCGCTCGCGGGTCGGACGGTCCACCAGGAACTCCCTGAGATCAAGGAGAGTCGAGCCCGGCGATTCGAGGAGCACGAGGACTGCGTTTCCGAGGACCGAGGTCATCTGGTCGCCCCAGGAGGTCGAGAAGCGGCGGAAGATCCCTACCAGGTCCGAGGCAAGGAGGGTGCGCTCCAACTCGGAGTGGGCTTCGAGGATGTTCCAGGCGACTGGGTAACCGGCATCGGCCGGGTCGAAGAGGATAGCGTCGCCCTGCCTCTCCTCGGGAATGCGCCCCAGGATTTCATCCACGAGATCGCCGTGGGGATCGAGGAGGGCGACTCCCCGGCCCGCCTCTATATCCTGGGAGATGAGATCGAGAAGGAGGGTGGACTTGCCGCTTCCCGAGGCGCCGATCACGTGGAGGTGCCGGAGGCGGAGATCATTCGGCAGCCTCACCGGCACGGCGCGGCCGTGATGCAGGTTCTCGCCAAGGAGAATCCCCGCGCCTTGAGGCGCGGGCGCCGACTTGGAGCGCCGGATTTCCCGAAGGAGCTTCGGGACCCGGACCGAGGCGCCCGGCAGGTGGACAAGGGCGGCAAGCTCATCCGACCCCACGATCATGCCCGGCCGGCGGGAGATGCGCTGGAAGATCTCCGCCATAGCCGCCCTGCCCTCATCGGTGCCGAGCGGCAGAAGCTCGTTCCCGGTGGGGATGCCGAAGTGAGTGAGTGCCCCGGCGAGGTCGCGGACGATGCGCCAGGCGCCGGTCGCGTCAACGCTCTTTGCGGCCACCCGGAGACAGGCGGCGAAGAGCGGACGGGAGATCTTCTCCCGGGCAAGCTTCGTGAGTTCAGCATAGTCGGCGAAGAAGGGCTCGCCGCGGGGAGTGTGGACCGCCCGCATCACGCTCTCGGCCCAGTCCTCCCGCACGCGCTGGAAGAGGACCTGCACGAGGCCCGCCTCCCCGGGTTCCAGCTCGGAGAGCGCCCCGAAGAGCGGCAGGAGCGGGTCAGGATCGAGGGAGCGGAAAGAGGCCAAGGGCAGCATGAACTCGCGCGCCAAGCCGAATTGGACGAGAACGGTCTCGCCCGCACTCCTCGTCCACGTCTCGCGGAGTCCCTCCGGCTCCGCTTGGACCCCGACCTCGGGGAAGAACGCCCGGAGCTGGTTTCCGAGAAGGGCGGCATCTGGTCTCCGGGAGACCACCTGCACCGAGAGGCTCTCGGGAAGACCCACGACCTCGAAGGCGAGCGGCAGCTCGGCGGCGGAGAGGGAAAGGAGAAAGCGCTCCGCGCTCTCCGCTTTGACCGCGACCTCAGATGGCAGCGAGACCGCGCATTCGACGAGTGCTTCGTCGCTCTCGAAAGTCTCTGGTTCCGGCTCCTCGATCTCCGGCGCTTCCTCCTGCCGCCGGGGTGGGGAAAAGAGGCGGCTGAGGAAGGTCGGCCGGTGGCCGTCGTCCTGGGCTCTCGGGAGGAAGTATCCGGGGAAGGGGCGGAAAGGCGGCTCAAGAACTACAGGCTGAGCGGACTCCTGCCAGCCCCGGCCCCGGAGTTCCCAGGCGTAGAACTGCTCGGTCAGGCGCTCTGGCAGGGACGGTTCTGGCATCGCTTAGAGCCCGGCAGTCACTCCTTCCCGCCCGGTTTGGAGCTGATTCTACGCGCTTCCTCGGAGAGACCCCGAACTCCCTGCGCGGAGGTCACCTGGTCGATGGCCTCCAAGACGGCATGATGCACCGACTCCCGGAACATAGTCGCGGTGTCCTCGTTGAAGTACGTGACCGGTCGGAAGAGGAGGCCGAAGAGGAAGCCCGTGATCGGCATGGAGAGGACGGTGGGTTCAAGCCCCATGTCGCCGTACCGGACGAAGAGCCCGAGGCCGAAAAGCAACGCGAGGACGAAGAGCGGCCCGAGGAACAGTCCGAGGCATCCCGGGTTGCCGTTCTCGCCTGCCTTGAAGATCTGCATGAAAAGGCCGCCGAAGACGAGGACTCCGAGAAGGAATCCAAGGTCGAGGAGGACCCGGGGAATCCGCGCGAGCCACCAGGAGAAGAAGTATCCGGTGCCGAAGGGCGCGGCGCAGATGTCGAAGTTCAGATGCTCGCGGCTCACCCTGAGATAGACGCGGTTCCCGGAGCCGAGACCACCTTTCCTTCCACTCGACCTGGGAGATCTTGAGGTCGGGGATCTCCCGCCGAGCGATGCCGGCTTTGACCAGCTCGTAGAAGTCGAGGGAGGAGGTCGAGAAGCCATCGATCAGGGAATGCCAGTGGCCTTCGACTTGGGGTTTGCGCATGGAGTACCTCCTGTTTCGTCGGTCCTCGGCAGGCACCGGAATGGGAGTCTATCCAAGCATTCGACAATCGCGCAAGTGCGATCCCTCTCGGCGGGACTTCAAATTCCCCGGTGCCACGGTGCCGCAAACAGGGAAGCTGCTTGCGGCCACATGGCCTATCCCATGTAGATTGAGAACCCGCTCAGGCCCTTATTGAAAATACCCATTCACGTCTACAACGTAGTCCACCTTTCCGGACGACACCAAGCCGCAGTAGACCGTCATGGCCCCGTATGTGCTAAGCCCCACGATCGCATTACTCGCACGCACTTGCCCCTGGCGGAAGTTGACCGTCCAATTGGATGGCGGCGCAGCAGAAGCCGGATAAAGGGTTAAAAAGCCGTCGGCAGAGGGGTTCACGGCTGTGAAGTTGAGGGAGACTGCTGTCGCAGTCGTCGGAATACCACACTTACCGACGAACACGAGAGTGCGGCCCTCGTTCGTCGTAATTGCCGGACCGTTCGGATCACTCGGGTTGCGCGTGTCAACGAGGCGGCAAGGGTTGAGGGTGTAGAAAGCAGTGCCAGGGGATGAGCTGACGCAACTCGCGGTATTGAAAGGCTGAGCACCGCCTGTTGATTCGCCTAGACTGTTACTTGCATCAGTCGAGAAGTAATACTGCGTCCCGCAACTGAGGCCCGTCACTTGAGCCGCGAACGGATGATCCGTTTTGGTTGAACCGAGAGCCGTGACGGGTGACATGTTGACCAAATAAGGAAAGATGCCGTACCAAAAAAATCCGTTGGTAGCTGCACCGTTTGGATTGGCACTTCCATGCAGGACGGCACTCGTTTGAGTGATAGAGTCCGCCGCTCCAGTCGCGACGTTAATAGGATAACCCGCAGGAGTCGAAAAATTAAAACTAAATGCAATTCCGCCGTTCGGAGCAAGGTACTGATATGAACTTGGGGTAATGCTCGTGAGTATCGCTCCAGGGGGCGTACCTCCATTATAAAAGAGGGCGTAGTTGCCAGCAGGGACTCCTTGGTACAAGCTTGTGACCCAGCTTCCGTCGTAACGGACTGGCCCCTGAAAATAGAAGCTGATAGGACCGCTCCAAGGCATGCCGTCCAGCGTACCGTCCACTCGGACGCCTCCCGTCGGCGGTGTATAGACGTAGT
This sequence comes from Thermoanaerobaculia bacterium, assembly GCA_036264355.1. GTDB lineage: Bacteria > Acidobacteriota > Thermoanaerobaculia > Multivoradales > UBA5704 > UBA5704. The sequence continues at coordinate 6,001 of DATARD010000118.1, read as the reverse complement.
TCACATTCACGTAGGCCGCCGACGCCGGCATGACCAAAGAGTTCACGGTGGACGTACTGGAGTCGTTCTGCGTACCATTCCAACCGCCGACGCTCCAGCCGCTCGCGGGATACGCAGTCAGTTGGATGGATTGGCCGGCGATATATTTACCGGCGCCGCAACCGGCGCTGTTCGCGGGTGAGGCCGTCGGCAGTCCGCCGCCGGAGGAATTGTTGCGCGTGAGAGACAGAGAGTTGCAGCTCGGTGTGACCGTGGTCACCTTGATTTGGACTTGGCTTTGAACCTGACCTGTACCTTGCTCGACGATGACCTTGGCGTAGTACGTATCGGGAGTGGAGTAGGTGCATAGATTCGGAATGGTGAGCGGATTCGTGTACGTGCCGTTCACTTTCCAGTCGTAGGGCATCGTGATGTTCACGCCCGTATCCGGGCGGTTGCAGTAGAAGGTATAGTTGATGGTTTGCGTTGGAGACCCCGTCACTGTGGCAGTCAGAGACACACTGCTTAGAGGCGCGCTGCCGCCCGTCGGGTTCGCGCCGAGCGACACTGACAACACCGGGCAACTGCTTGCTGGCAGCACACCTCCACTAGAAGAACAGCAACTATCAGGAGGACAACTTCCTCCTCCCAGCGTTAGCCAATTTTCGGCCGACCAGCCGGTCAAATTACCTGCATTCCATTGCACTTGCCACCAAGTGTAGCCATAGCCATCGGATTTGACGACAGTCGGGCCGCCTACTATTGTTCCTGTGGAACCGTCCGCTTCGTCACCCACCCGAGGACATAGAACACCACTCGCGATTCCTCCGTCAGCGCACCTGTGAACCCCTAACCCACTACCTCCTGTACCAAAGACCTTTATCTGGTCACCTGCCATTAGAGGCCGTCCCGGCGTGATGCTAAAGTGAGGGTAGTAGTGATTCAGAATCCAGTCCCAAGTTTGAATTGGCTGATTGTTCGAGGTGTGAGGCTGAGAGTACAAGTTATAGAATCCTGATGCCCATCGGCCAGAGCCATCCTGACACATCCCGCGGCCATGCGTATGTCCCGGATCTGGGACATCCTTGCAGACTGGATCATAAATGCATGGATTGTCGGCCGTGTTAACGCCGGTGTATCCATTTCCGCACCCATGATTGTTATTCTCTTTCGAGAATTCGCTAAACGCTATGGCGCCGGTAGCCGTTGTCAGGACCAAACCAAGAGTTTGCTGCACAGCTAGGTCGGTATTCGCCGAGTTGTTGTGTGAAGCGAACTGCTGGCAGTACGTCGTGCCACAGATATCGTAGGTGCTGCTCGCAGGATGATTTACAAAATACGCGCCGTAGGTCCGCACTGCGACCGCTCCGGCCAAAAGAGCGTTCATTCCTGTTCTGTTGTTAAGATCGCCGAACCAGGGCGGCCATTCTGACGGCAGTACGTCCGTGAGATACGATTCGCAATTGGTGCACTGAAAGTCGAAGGGCAAAACACTTATACCCGAGTCGGTCTGGACACGTATAGTTTGTGGCACTCGCACAGAAAAGGCTTCCGAACTGGGCCTAACCGCTCCTCCCTTTAACGATATGAGCGGCAAATCCTCACTGAGTTTAGAGGCCGCTTGAAAATCTGGCATCGACTTAACTTGCTGATGCAGGAAGGTATCCGGCTCCGTGGGTTCGTCATGTTCCCTGAAACGACTCGCTGCTTCGTCCCGTATAATTTCGCCGCTACCCTGGACGAGGCGAACGCGTAGAATCCACTCCCCATCTGGCCAACTCTCGACGTTAAGCAGGCGCTGGCCCTGAAAGCCAGATTTCTGAAACAGCAACTGACTCCTCTGCGTGACGCTCCCAAGGCCAGGAGAAGAGAGTGGCACCACGAGCACGAAGAAGCCGGTTGCGTCCGTAACACCAGAGACTGGTCCAAGCGTGGCGGTAACCGCAACTCCACCGAGCGGACGACCAGATTCGTCCTCCACGGCATAGCCGGCAAAGAGCATCGCATTGGAACGGTGTAATGAGCGAATGTATTCGACGCCCAAGTGGTCCGGCGGCCGTAGGGGCGTCAGGTAAATACTGTATACTTGTGTTGTATCGAAGGCTTCCGCCGTGATCGAAAATGGCTTGTACCCCACGGCTGTGGTGGTAAGCGTTGTGGGGCCAGTGACGGCGACGACGGCCCTACCTTTCTCGTCGACAGCGATGGCGCGAGCTGCGCCCGACGCGTTACTGTCATGCAGGGCGACCTGTTGAGGTCGAACAGCATATCCAGTGGCTGCGTCAATGAACCGAATCCGTAGTGGGCTCGGCGAGGTCGCTTCCGGGATCGTCGCACCACAAACTCGATCTGGAGACGCGCTGGCTAAGAGGATCAAGGAGAGATACGCTACTGCGCCGATCTTCATGGTGGACCAACCTCCCTCTAATTGCCTTAATTATCATAGAAGCCATGGGCAGTCAAGAGGTTACCGCTAATACATATTATTGCTATAATATGCAAATGCATAGACGCTCGCTGGCTCTGGTTGCTTGCCTGTCAATCTTGGTAGTCGCCGGATGGGTGATAGGTTTCGGAAAGCGTTACGCGAGGGTGGTTTCCCTACCGAGTGAGCCTGCGCAGGTACTTCCCGTACAAGAGGCGTCGTCGCCTACGAGTTCACTTGGTGAGACCACAGGAATGCATTCCTCTACGAGGATGTTTTCCTGGCACGGGATTTCTTTTTCATATCCCTCATCTTGGGAGGCTGAGGTTTGGCAATACGGCAGTGCGGCGATGTCGGCAGAAGGCCAGTTCGACGAGGTCGGCTTTCTATTATGGAAGCGCGGCTCTCGGAGCCAGCCTGATTCACCGGGCGTAGATTTCAATTTTGATTACTATATCGAGGCGGGTGGCCCTCAGTCATTCGGTGACACTTGTGCCAATATGAATAGTGGTGGCAATGGTATCAGAAGGCCCTACGTTCGCTGTGCAGACCTCGCTGTCCGGCACCGGGGTAACGAACCTCCGACGATTGCGGTGATTACAAGAAGCTCAAATCCCGAGACGCTCACCGTGTTTGAAGAAATCACTGCCAAGTCGCAGAGCAGGTGAGTTGCCCACGGATCGAGCCGAGGTAATACCCCTTGCAGATTTCTGCTTCACCACCTCTGTGCTGAAGGGCTGGGTCGCTCTAATAGCGCCGCCGCAAACCCAAGGGCGTCAATGGTGTTCGTGCGCTGATCCTCGGGCATCCAGGCTTTGCGCTTCCTCGGAAGGCGTTCTCCGATGACTGGAAAGACCTGCGCGAGCCGGAGTGCCACTTCATACTTGCTCCCCCCGGGCGCGAAGGTATCTAAGACCGCAACGCGGGAAACCCGTTCCACCCGCACGTCGCGCGCGATAGCGAGTTGTCCCATGCGATTGATTTCCTCCCTGGCGCGTTTCCTGCGCCGGCAGCCTTTCGCCGCCAAATCCTCAATCACGAGCAGGGTGGGTTCGTAGCGCGAGAGAAGCTCGTCCACTTTGCTAAGCAGACTGCCAGTCCTTGCGGGTACGATCCTCTCGCCCCAATCCACGAGAAATGCAGGAGTTTCGAGGACGGCAAAGGCAAAGCCCCTTGAGGTCGGGTCGATGGCGAGAATCGTATCCGTCATCTCAAGGTTGCATGGGGAGCAGCAGATCCGACCCGTTGTCGTTTCCCTTTCTCCGCTTCGAGCTTGCGCCGCCGCTTTGCAACCTGGTCCGCGATCTCCTCGCACCTGCCGCGGAAGAGGGTACAGACGGGGACCCCCAGGGCAGCCTCGTAGGCCAAGCCCGTCTCAAGCGAGGGCGTACGAGTTCCGGACTCATAGCGCGACACCTTTACGCCCGTAGAGGCACCGAGAAGATAGGCAAGCCCCGACTGAGTCAGATGCGCGTGGCGGCGATAACTGCGAAGGTAGTAATTAAGGGGCCGTTTGTGAAGGTGTGTCATGGCAGCACAAAAAATAGGCGGCTGGCGGGGTCGTCGATAGAGAGCGGAACTTTCCGCGATCGGGAACGGGGCGGCAGGCTAACGGAAGAAAATTTTGCAAAGCAGACAATTCACGGGCTGAACAAAACGGTTGCATTATAATTTAAATACTCCTTAATGTCAAGTTGAGCAATCGAATTACGGTCGATCGCCACCTCAAAGAAAAAGCCCCAGGAGTATTCCTGGGGCTGGTTTGAATGTGATGAGGAAGAGCCCTACGCCGCCGCTCTGAGCAACCCGGAGACTCTCCGCTCCATGGCCACCCGGTCGTCGTTGTAGGGTATGGAGCGGGCAAGCGCGGTGCCGCCGTTCACCAGTTCCCATACTGTCCGCGCCCCGCCCTCCTCAGCTTTGGCGGTCTCCACGATCTTCCGGCCCTCCTTCTCCTTGAACTCGTGGCGCCGCAGCCAGTCCATGACCTCCTCGTCGGAGGTCCCGACTTTCATCTCTGCCGCCCTTTGGAGCTTCGCCTCGACATCTACGACCGAGGCTTCCGCGTAGGCCCGGAGCAGAGGGCGGACCTCCCGGGCGAAGCGCTCCGGGGCGTTCTTCGTGTGCTTGATCGAGATCTCCTTTATCTCCCGCGCTCCCCAGACCGTCCGGTTGTCGCAGACGAAGTCGTAGAGGAAGGTCATGAACCCGAACTTGTGGTGCCCCACTTCCGAGTTCCAGACCATGAACCCCCGGAAGAGGTTCCGGATTATGCCGTCCACCTTGACCGAGATGGGATTCTTCTCGTCCACCAGGAAGACGAACACATCCCGGTCGGAGGCGTAGAGGGTCGTGGCCCGCTTCGGGTTCTTCGCCTGGTAGCTCGCCGCCGGCACGTGCCAGCGGCCGTCCTCGTTTGCGTCGAGGACCGCGCGGACGACCTCGTGATCGTAGATGCGGCCATAGTCGGGACCGACGAGGCAACGCAGCTCGTGGCGAGGAGATCCGGAGGCGACCGGCTGGCTCATGAGCTGGACGTTCTCCCGGCCCGCGAGGTGCCTCAGGCCCAAGTTGATCGCATGGGCAGCGATCGCGGGACCTGTCGGCACGGTCGCGACCTCCCGAATCCATCTGGCCGGAGTCCGGGAGATGGTCGCGAGCTGGCCGAGGCTCCAGTGAGTAGGGTCCAGGGTGCCGAGGTCCTCATTCACGAGGTAGAGCTCGCCGCCGGCATCGCCGCTTCCCCGGGCAAGGAGGCTCTGGTTCGGGAGCGTCGTGACCCGGCTCTCATGAGCACGGGCGAGGATCGCCTGGTAGAGGTCGTCCAAGGTGAGGTAGCGCTCGTCGTCGGGCCTCTTCCACCACTCATGGGAAGCGCGGGTGATCACACTGCTCTCTGCTACGGGCATAGAGGTCTCCTTCCGGCTCATCGGCCGGTCAAAAAGTGCGGCGCAGAGGTGCGCCAGAGTTGGGATTTCGGAATTGACCTACTAAATGAGACCCGCGAGGACGATGCCGCTCCAGTCGGAGCCTGTGCCGCACTCCTCGCACCACCCCTCTCTCTGGTCGGGCTCGACTTCGGTCGCGTAGTCGCAGTACGGGTTCATGCAGATGCCGGGCACCACATCGCCCAGGGCATACTCTTCGATGAAGCTGTTTACGCTCATGCCCCACAAGCTCGCGAGACAATCGAGCTTCGAGGCTTCGGCGTTCACTTCGAGGGCTGTTCTCATCGGATCTCCTTTCCTTCCGGATGTTCGTGGGGCAAGAGGATCGTGGCCGCGTAGCGGCTTGATTCGGTCACGACGTAGAACTTCCGGCCGTGGCGGGTGTGATAGACCGAGAAGAGCCGCTCGCCATGCCTCAGGGCATAGTCGTTTTCAGCCCAGCCAGCGGGACTCATATCGCCCCAGTCGCCTTGGAGGTGGCGATAGACGAAGGCTCTCGGATCTTCCTGGGATTCCAGGAGCGCCACGAGGGCGCCGGGCGTTACGACCAGCCAGCCGACCGTGAACTGCGGCGGGAAAATGCGCACGCACTCCTCCTTTCTCTGAATTGGTTTTTGAGGAACCGGAGTCAGAGTACGGGCGGGAGCGA
>DATARD010000007.1:0-24149 GCA_036264355.1 Thermoanaerobaculia bacterium | reverse complement strand
CTCCACGCACAGACCCACCAGCGTCTCCGCACCCACACCTTGCCCGATCAGATAGTGGGCCAGACGATTCGATCGCTCGTTCAGCTCTCGATACGTCAGCCGCCCCTCCGCGAAAACCACCGCCATCTCGTCCGGCGAACGTTCCACCTGCGCCTCGAACAGCTCGTGGATGCAGCGCTCACGGGGAGATGATTCTTCCCGGCCGTTCCCTTGGGCGAACAGCCACCGACGCTCCTCATCCGTCAGCAGCGGCAGCGACTGAACCCGCTCCTCCGGCCTCGCCAGGATACTCTCCAACAAAACCCCAAAGCTCGACGCCAGCCGCGCGATCGTCTCGCCGTTGAACAGCTCCTTCTTGTACCACCAATCCAAGACCAGGCCATCCCCGGTCTCCTGCGCATTAAGCTCCAGGTCGAACTTCACGACTCCGGTGCCCGCGCCAATCGGCTCGAGACGAGATCCCCCCGGCCCGACATCACTCCGGTCCGTGCTCTGATGGACAAACAAAATCTGAAACAGCGGGCTATGACTCAGACTGCGCTCAGGCCGCAGCTCCCCGACCAGCATCTCGAATGGCGCGTGCTGATGGGCATATGCATCCAGGATCGTCTGCTTGCTCGACTCCAGCAGGTCGACAAACCGAGGATTGCCGGACAGGTCGCTGCGCAGCACCAACGTGTTGACAAAGAATCCGATCAGCGGCTCCACGTCCCGGTGGACCCGTCCCGCGATCGGCGAGCCCATCACGATGTCCGTCTCCTGGCTATAACGGCTGAGAAGCACTGCAAACGCCGCCTGCAGGAAGATGAACAACGTCACCCCAGACTCCCGGCAACAGGCCTCGATCCGCTCCCGCAGCCCGCTCCCCAACCGCTGAACGTGCTCACCACCCACAAAGCCCTGCCGCGCGGGCCGCGGCCTATCCAGGAGCAGGCTATGGACCAGCGGCAAACCGGCCAATTGGCGTCGCCAATAGGTCAACTGACCTTCCAATGCCTCGCCCTGTAGCCACTGCCGCTGCCAGTGAGCATAATCCGCATATTGCACGCGCAGCGGCTCCAGCGGGCTCGCCTTCCCTGCCCGGTACGCTTCGTAGAGCGTCCCGAGCTCCCTGACCAGCACACCCATCGACCAACCGTCCGAGGCGATGTGATGCATGTTGAAGAACACCACATGCTCCTCCTCGGACAACTTGAAAAGAATCACTCGCAACAGCAGATCGCGGCTCAGATCGAACGGCCACTGCAAATCCTCCAACGCCAGACGCCCGACCTCTCTCTCCTGTTCCGCCGGCTCCAGACCGCTCAGATCCCTCTCCATCAAACGAAGATCAAAATCGTCGCGGATGACCTGGACGGCTTCATCCTCGACCTCCCGGAAAACCGTCCGCAGAGACTCGTGGCGCTCCACGATCGTCCTCATCGCTCTGGCAAACGCCGCCTTGTCCAGGGCCCCCTTCACTCTGATCGCACCTGGAACATTGTAGTGGCTGCTTCCGCCCTCCAGGCGATCGATGAACCAGAGACGCTGCTGCGCATACGACAACGCGAGCCTCTCCTTCTGCGCAGCGATCTCGATCGCCGGCAGGATCAATTCTCCGCTCAGCTCCGGCAGCCTGTCGCACAGACCTCCAATCGTCGGATACTCGAACAGCGCTCGTAGCGGCAACTCCCGTCCCAGAGCCGAGCGCACACGGCTCACCACCTGCGTCGCCAGCAATGAGTGTCCGCCCAGATGGAAAAAATCGTCTGCAATCCCTACGCGCTCCACGCCAAGAATCTCTTCCCAGATCTGGCACAATCCGCGCTCTAGCTCCGTGCGCGGCGCGAGATACTCACCTCTCTGATAATCCTCCTGCTCCGGCGCCGGCAGCACACCGCGGTCCACCTTGCCGTTCGGCGTCAGCGGCAGCGTCTCCAGCACCACGAAGACCGACGGGATCATGTACTCCGGCAGCTTCGACGCCAATTGCTCCCGCATCTTCCCCGCCTCGGGAGCCCGCCCCTCCCTCTTCATCACATACGCCACCAGCCGCTTCTCCCCAGGCCGGTCCTCGCGCGCCACGACCGCCCCAAGCTTGACATCCGGCAGTTGCATGAGATGGAATTCGATTTCCCCGAGCTCGATCCGGTACCCTCGGATCTTGACCTGATTGTCGGCTCGCCCCAGGAACTCGAGATCACCGCTCGCCAACCAGCGAACCTTGTCGCCCGTCCTGTAAAGCCGGTCGTCCGGATCCGTCGAGAACGGATTCTTCACGAACCTCGACTGCGTCATGCCGGGCTTGTTCAGGTAGCCTCGGGCGAGACCGGCGCCGCCGACGTACAACTCACCGGCACAACCGATGGGCTGCAATCGCATGCTCTCGTCGAGCACATAAGCGCTGCTCCCCTTGATCGGCTTGCCAATGGGCAAGCTACCGGTCGTGCCTGCTTGCCTGGGCACTCGGAAACAACACGAAAAGAGGGTGTTTTCCGTTGGACCGTAGCAGTTGCTGATCAGGACCGCGGGATCGTGCTCGTAGATCTCCCGGACGCACCTCTCCGACACCACGTCGCCACCCACGAGAAGAAAACGAAGCGCGAGGTCCCGGTGCAGATGGTGGGCCACCCAGAGAGGCAAGACGCCGGCGGTCAACCACAGGGTGTTGACGCCATGGAGCTCAACCTGCTCGGCCAGCCTCTCGATGTCGGCGGCCGGGCCGTGCAGCAGGATGATCTTCCCCCCGTTCAGCAAGGGCCCCCAGATCTCGCCGGTCGAAGCGTCAAACGAAACGGGTGCGTGCTGCAAGGCGACCGTCTCTTCGTTCAGCTCCGCCCAATCCGCATCGCAGACGAGGCGTGTGACGCCCCGATGCTCGATCGCCACACCTTTCGGCTCCCCCGTCGAGCCGGATGTGTACATCACGTAAGCGAGCCCGGCCTCACCGCTGCTCCCCAACGGCATGAGATCGTTCCGCGGCTGCCCCAGCAACTCCGGGGTTCCGAGAGCTCGATCGACGAGGAGGACCCGCAGGGTCTCCGAAGGAACCGTTGAGCGCATTGCGGTCGATGTCAGCAGGACATCGACGGCCGCGTCGTGCAGCAGGTAGCGCAGCCTCTCGGCAGGATTCTCCGGATCCAAGGGAAGATAAGCTCCGCCCGCCTTGAGCACCGCCAGAAGGCTGACGACCATCTCGAAGCTGCGTTCGATACAAACGCCGACGAGAGTCTCCTCTCCAATTCCCATGCTTCTCAAGGTGCATGCGAGCTGGTTTGCCCGCGCATTGAGCTCGCCATAGGTCAACGACTGGTCGCGATAGACGAGCGCCGTCGCCTCCGGGTTTTGCCTCACGCGGCTCTCGAAAATCGTTTGAATGCTCTTTCCCGGAGTCTCGATCCGGTCGCGCCCGCTCCATGCCCCGGTCAAGACGTGGCGTTCGTATTCCGTGAGAAACTCGTAATGGCCGACCGGCAACCCGGGCTGCGCCACCACCTGACGCAACAACAACACATAATGCTCAGCCAGGCGACGGACGGTGTCCTCATCGAAGATGTCCGACCGGTACTCAAACTGCCCCCGGAGACCGTCTTTCGCCTCCTGGATCGCAATCGCCAGATCGAATTTCGCTGCTCCACTCGTGGGAATTTCGGCTTCGACCACCAGGGAATCCAGCTCGCTCCGCAGCTCGTAAGGAACGTTTTGGAGGGTGAAGATCACCTGGAAAAGAGGAGAGTGCCCCCTGCTTCCCCCCGGTCGCAGCTCCTCTACGACGCGATGGTAAGGGGTATCTTGATTCGCCAACGCCTGCAGGAAGACCTCCCGAGTCGCCTTCAGAACGGACGTGAACGTCTGCTCCGCCGCAACCCGGGCACGAAGAACAAGAGTATTGACGAAGAATCCGACCAGACTCTCGAGCTCGGGGCGCCTCCTGTTCGCGACGCCCGTCCCGATCGCGAGGTCCTCTTGCGACGAATAGCGCCGCAGGAGAACGCTCAGCGCGGCCAATAGCGTCACAAACAGCGAACATTTTTGGTCCTTGCTCAGATCTCGTAGCTTCTCCGTGAGCCATTGCGGCACCGTGAAGTCCACAGTCCCACCTTGATTGCTCTGGATTGCGGGACGTGGCCTGTCCACAGGCAGCGCGGGCGGCGACGGAAGGTCTGCCAATTGAGTCTTCCAATAGCCGAGCTGGCGGTCCAGGACACCGCTCTCCAGCCAATCCCGCTCCCAGTGCACATAGTCGGCATAGGAGACGGCAAGAGGCTCCAGCGAGATCTCACGTCCGCTGCTGTATGCACTGTAGAGCGAGACCAACTCGCGCAGAAACACTCCGACGGACCAGGCATCGGAGATGCTATGATGCATCGTCATCACCAGAACGAAGCGCTCTTTCGACTCCTCGAACAGCTTCGCCCGGAAGAGGCGGTCGTCCGCAATATCAAAGGGACGTCTCGCCTCGCCGCAATAGACTGCCTCCGCCTCCGCTCGCGCCACTTTCTGCGGCTCCAGCCGCACTTCCGTGAGATCGAAAAGAGCTTGATAGGGGACACCATCGCGCTCTACGAAACGAGTCCGTAGAGGGTTATGGCGGCACACGATTGCGGATATCGCTCGGCTCAGAGCTTCGATGTCCAAATTTCCAGACAACCGAATAATGACCGGGATGTTGTAGGCAGGGTTGGGGCCCTCCAGCTTCGAGACGAACCATAAACCTTGCTGCGCGAACGACAACGGCTCCATCGTAGACCGCTGGTGACGCGGCTCGACCCTGGGTACTGAAGCTGTCTCCTTTGGTTTCTCCAGAAGGCTGCGTAGACGGGCTTTCTTTTCCTGCAAGGTTTCGCTCATCGCCGGCTCTCCTACCCGCCTTCCAGCCCACGCAGGTGCGCTGTGATTCTTTCACCGATGAGCATGCAGGTCAGATATGGCGGCACGCTCGGCATCGCCGGCATGATTGATCCATCTGCCACGGTGATATTGCTGCAGCCGTTCAGCCGACCATATTGATCCACGACAGCCATCGCGTCTCCTTCCTGTCCCATCCGCAGGGTACCCACCGGATGCCAGATCGACCGCACGGTACTGCGAACGACCTTCTCCAACAAGTGATCTGAGTCGACAATGCTCTGGTTCCACACCACCACTCTCTCGACGTTGGCTCCGAGCCGCTTGCCTTGCAGAATGGCCCACGCAGACCTCATTCCTTCCATCATCCTGCGCAGATCGCTTTCCTCCTTCATACAGTTGAGGTAGATCCGCGGATTTCGGGTGGGATCACAGTTGTGGAGCTCGACTCGTCCCCGCGATTTTGGAGTCGCCACGACACCCGAGATGCCGATCGCAACGTCTGACCCCACGGCGTCGCGGAGCGGTGGAAGCTTTCTGGTCGAAACCGCGCTGAGCATGTACAGATGCAAATCGCACAGTGACTCGGACGTCGAGGATTTCTGCTGCATCATCACCTGATGGACGGGCTCGCCGGCGAGGCAGGCCCCGGCCTTGGGAACGGCCCAGATGCTGACTGCCGGGTGATCCGTCAAATTCTTCCCAACACCAGGCAAATCCAAAAGCGGCTTGCCTCCCGCACGCGAGATCTCCTCGGCCGCGCCGATCCCCGAGCGCAGCAGGATCGCCGGAGAGTTGATGGCGCCCGCCGAGAGGATGATCTGCCCGCCCGAAAAATGGCATCGCCGTCCGTCAACGAGGGCTTCCACACCGCTCGCGCTCACCTCACCATTCCTGTGCTCGAGGATGAGCTTGTCCACCAGACAGTTGGGCTGTATCGTCAGGTTCGGCCGCTTCCGCGCCGCCGGCAGATACATCCTCGACGCGGGGACTCGCTCGCCCATGCTGATGCTCTTCGGAATCACGCCCACTCCGCAGGCCGTCCCCCGGCGGATGTCGACTCTGGGGTGCCCCATCTCGAGGCAGGTCTCGAGAAACGCACCCTGGAAGCGGGTAAACCCTCCCGGCGGATCCGTCTCCAGCGGCAGAGCCGACTTTTCGTCTTCCGCATCCTCGATCCGGTTGATGGATCTCTGGACCCGCTCCCAACTCCACCAATCATTGCCCTGTGCCGTCCAGACCGCATAGTCCTCCGGTCTGGCATGCAAGGCGAGGCTGCCATTGACCGCCGATCCCCCACCCATGACCTTGCCCAGTGGATACTGGAAGCGAGTCACCGCGCCTCCCCCGGAGGGGGCCAGCCTCGGGACGCCCTGCCCCTGAGCCAACCGGCTGGAAGCCAGGTGAAAGACCCTGGCGATCCTGCTTTGTTGCTCTGTAAGCGGCGCAGAATCGTCCTCGCTGATGATGGCTTGCATATCCCAGTTGTGGCCACTGGTCACCGCCTCACTGCCGTCCAGCAGCTCGCCGGGAATGTTGTCGACGTAGTCGGGCCCGGCCTCAAGCAACAGGACCTGCTGATTCCGATCCTCACTGAGCCGCGCCGCGACAACCACGCCTGCCGCGCCACCGCCGACGACGATGTAGTCGTATCTCATGGGAGCCTACTTGGACGCCATCGAATCAAACAGAATCATCAATCCCATTCCCGCCATGCCCGATCCCAAGTGGCGCAGAAGAGACCCGGATGTCGCTCGCCGAGTGAACAAGTGACCGATGCCAACACCCAGCAGGTGAATGGCGGTCGTGCTCGTCACGAAGCCGGCGGCGTAATAGACTGGATCGGCGGCCCTTGGCAGCTCCAGGCCGTGGGCATGCCCATGCAGGCTCCCGAAGAGCACCACCGCGATCATGACCGGCCAGCCCGCTCCATTCTCCCGAACGATCGCGATGGCGATGCCCAAGACAACGACGGAGATGGCGATCCCGGCCTCGCTCAAGGGCCACTCATAACCGTAGACCCCGGCAACTGCCCCACCGATCATCGACAAGACGAAAGTTGCGGGCACCGTCCAGATCCTTATGCCGCCCAACTGGGCGCTGACGATGCCCACACTCAACATGGCCAGAAAATGATCGAGCCCGAACACGGGATGCAGAAGGCCCGCGACAAAACCAACGCCCGCCTCGCGGCCCACATGCGCGTAGACGACCGATGGGAAGCAGAGCAGGATCAAAGCCGCCAGAGTCGCTCCAACCAGGTTACGATTCATGGCGCGGGAACCTCGCCCATTTGAGAGAGTTCACGACGACCCAAAAAAGCACTATTTCGAGCGTAATATCGAGCACGTGAGAGCTCGCGTCGGGCCTCTGGCCCTGAACCCAATGCGACAGATGGTGCAGAAGAAAGAAGAGGAAATCCACGGCTGCCACTCCGAACGCCACCCACCTGAATATGCGCGGACGCATCCCGTGCACCAAGTGAACGTAAATCCCCATGAGTGGCTGTAGAGCGAAGACAAGGACGAGCCATTTCACGCTTGGCCCGGGGTCCAGGCGCAGAGCCAGAAAATTGTTGTCCAGCAGACTACTCTCGATAATCATGAACCCTAGCGTGATGGCCAAGACAACCGCTGCCATGACCCAGCCCAGGGCGATTTGACCGCGCAGGCCCTCTTCTTCAGACTGCATGTCGTGTCTCCTTTTTCTCTTCACGATTCCATGAGCGCCAGGAACTCGTCCAGCTCCTCTTCCGAGAGCGCGTCAATCGCCGTTTGGTTGTTGCTGGTAGCGATGAATAAATACATATGTCTGATGGTTGCAAACTCGAACATCTTGCCCGCCGGAAGCTCGACATCAAGCTCTTTTTTGATCTGTGCGTAGACCCGGGTCGCCAACAGGGAATCGCCGCCGAGCTCGAAAAAGTTGTCTCGAACTCCGATGTTCTCAATTCCAAGATAGCACTGCCAGATCTCGACCAGCTTGGCCTCGATCTCGTTGCCCGGAGCCACATACGTCGTTTGCAGCTCGGGCCTGGCGTAGGCTGCGAGCACCTCCAGCGGCTCGTCCTTGGCCGGCGCCTCTGTCCCGATCTCTCCACCGGTGCTCGCTGCGGCGGCCGCCGCCATTCTGCCGAGCCCTGGGCCCCTCTCGATCCAAAATCGTTTTCTATCAAAAGCATAGGAAGGTAACGGCACTCGCTTCGGCTGCGCATCCTTGTGAAGGCGTGCCCAGTCGATGTCGATACCGTGCAGCCACAGCCGGCCGATGGCATCGAGGACGGCCTGCCTTTCTCCCGGCAAGCTGCGGTCGTAGCCGAGCGTCGGCACAGCGCGCTCGAGCGAAGCGCCGGCTCTCCTGTTGACCAAAGTGCTCAACGAGTGCCCAGGCCCGACCTCCAGCATGATGCAGCTTCCGAGCTCCAAGAGCTCCTGGGCTCCATCGCCAAAGCGCACGGTCTCCCGCATATGCCGGGCCCAGTAGGATGGGCTCGTCGCCTGCTCCTCCGTGATCCAGGTACCGCTGACATTGGAAATGAACGGGATCGCCGGCCGATTTCTCTTCACTTCCGCTACGCATTGCTCGTAGGTGTCGAGAATCGGCTCCACCATGGCAGAATGGAAGGCGTGAGATGTCCGCAACACCCGGCTGGATATCTCGGCGGCCTCCAGCCGGCCCTGCAAGATCTCGATGTCGCTGTTCGCACCCGACACCACACACTGCATCTGGCCGTTCACGGCCGCGAGACTGCATGCCGACTCTTCCAGAAGATCCCGAAGCTGTGCTTCTCCACAGCTCACTGCAAGCATGCGACCCGGCTCCAGGCTCTGCAACAACTGTCCGCGCACGACAATGAGCGAAAGGACCTCCTCCAGCGAGAACACTCCTGCGATGCAGGCAGCCACATACTCTCCGAGACTGTGCCCCAACATTGCGGTGGGACGAATCCCCAAAGATTCCCAGAATCGTGCGAGAGCGTATTCAACCGCAAAGAGCAGGGGCTGGGTGATGATTGTCTGATCGATATCCAGGTCGCCGAGCGCATCGTCGTGGCGCTTCGCATACAGATAGTCGATGATGTTCTCTTCTGTGTACTGTTGCACGATCTCCGCGCACTGGTCCAGGGCGCTTCTGAATGCCGGTTGTGTCTCATACAGCTCGGAGGTCAGGCCACGCTGCTGTGCGCCTTGTCCAGGAAACAGAAAGGCAACCGACGGAGTCTGCCCTTCGTTCTGTTCGGCGATGCGCAGGCGGCTCCCTTCTTCGAGCTCCCTCCGTGCGTCACCAAGGCTGTCGCAGACGAGAAAACTGCGGTATTTATATGCGTTGCGCCCGACCTGCAGCGTGAATGCCACGTCCTCGAGCGACAGGTCGGGGCGACGGCCCAGCTCGACAGCCAGCTCCTGCGTCATCTGCCGCAAGCTGCGGTTGCTTTTCGCCGACAGCGGCAGCAGTTGTGCTCCGCCCACAGTCCGCCGCTCCGCCACCGGCGGAGCTTCCTCGACGACGATGTGGGCATTCGTCCCTCCGACCCCAAAAGAGCTGACGCCGGCTCTCCGCGGTTCCGTCCCGGCTTGCCAATCGGCCAGCTCCGCGCCCAGATAGAACGGGCTGTCTGTAAAATCGATCTTGCGGTTCGGTACAGCCGCATGCAGCGTCGCTGGAATCTTTTTGTGCTTCAGCGCCTCAACCACCTTGATGAGCCCGGCCACCCCTGCCGCCGCGTCCAAGTGACCGATGTTTGTCTTGACGGAGCCAAGCGCGCAGCGCGAGCCGTCCGGTCTCGGCCCTCCGAAGACCTTCCGGAGCGCGCCGAACTCGATCGGATCGCCCAGATGGGTACCGGTCCCATGCGCTTCGAGGAGCTGAATCGAGTCGGGGCTCACGCCGCCCATCGCCTGCGCTCTCGCAATCACATCCGCTTGACCGTGCAGATTCGGCGCCGTGTAGCCCACTTTCAGCGAGCCGTCGTTGTTGATCGCCGACCCCTTGATGACCGCATGGATCATGTCCCCGTCTCTCAAGGCCGCGGCAAGCGGTTTCAACACCACAAGACCTACACCGTTGCCGAAAATGCTGCCGTCGGCATCGTCGGAGAACGCCCGGCAAAGCCCCTCGCGGGACAGGATGTGGCCATCATAATACAAGTAGCCTGACCGCTTCAGCGTGGACACGAAGCTGACGCCGCCCGCCAAAGCGATCTCGCATTCCTCATTGAGCAGGCTCTGGCATGCGGAATGGACCGCGACCAGAGAGGTGGAGCACGTCGTGTTGATATTGACACTGGGGCCTGTCAGATTCAGCTTGTACGACACGAGAGTCGTCGCATGGTCCTTCTCGTTGAGATTGACGATCGGCATGATCCCCAGCTTCTGAAACAGCTCAGGGCGGTGCACCAAGTGCTCCAAGAGGTACAGGCTCGTGCCCTTCCCGGCAAACACACCGATCTTCCCCGTGTACTTCTCGCTCGCATAGCCTGCGTTCTCGAGCGCTTCAACCGCGCACTCCAGCAAGAACCGCTGCTGCGGGTCCATGATTTCGGCCTCGCGCGGAGTGAAGCCGAAGAACGAGGCGTCAAAGAGGTCCATGCCCTCCAGAACTGTTCCGGCTCTTACGTAGTTCTCCTGCGCCAGCTCTTCGTGGCTCACGCCGGCTTGCAGCAGCTCTTCATCGGTGAAGTTTCGGACCGAGCATTTGCCTGCGGAGAGATTCTGCCAGAGCTCATCGACATTTCTGGCATCAGGGAACCTCCCTGCCCGGCCAATGATTGCGATGTCCCCAGTCGGCCGTCTCGGCCCTCTCTCCGCATGCCCGAGATTGGCGGCCGGCCGCACCTCCTGGACCTTCGCAACAGGGCTGATGTAATTTGCCAGGCTCTGCACGGTCGGATACGAGAAGAGCTCCGCGATCGTCAGTGGTGACTGCCCCCATTGGTTGATCTTACGCAGCACTTCGGTCATGAGCAACGAATCCCCGCCCACCTCGAAGAAGTTGTCGGTGATGCTCAGTTGCTCGATGCCGAGAACCTCCTTCCAAACCTTCAGGATCCGTTCCTCATTGCCGGACTTTGGAGATACGACGCGCCGCTCTCCGGTAGTCTGCGACGAGATCTCGCTTGGCAGCGCTCCCAGGTCGACCTTCCCGTTGGCGGTGAGAGGAAACCTTTCCAACAGCACATAGCGCTGGGGAGCCATGTAGTCCGGAAGCCGCTCGTGCACGAAGGCAGCCAGCTCCTCAGCCCTGAAACGGCTGACAGATGCAGGGCCTTGCGTGGCGATCACATGCTGCGGCATGGCTTCCAGGGCCTCGGACGGCTCACCGCCGTCCGCAGCAGTCAAAGCAGGGAAGATCTGCACCTCCTCGTATCGACCCCGGCCCAATGCCCGTGACCATCCCTCTGCGCTGAGCGTCGGCTCATCAGACTCGGCTCGATCGTCGGAGTATGCGCTGACCAACTCGAGGAAAGCAGCCGAGGCCCACAGCCAGGGGGTGCTGCGCGTGCCTTCCAGAATCAGCAGATATCCACCTGGTCTCAGCAGGTCGCGAATGTAGCCAAGGCTCGCATTGATGTCTGCCGCATTATGCAACACGTTCGATGCGATGATCAGATCGTAACTGTGCGGCTGGTGTCCCTGGCTCTTTCCATCCTTGTCAATATCGAAGGTTGCATACCGGAGGAATGAATATTCCTTGAACTTTTCTTTCGCGGCATTGAGGAAGTAGGATGATACATCGGTGTACCAGTACTCCGTTCGCGCCGCCGGAAGCGCGGGAAGCACGAAGGACGAGGTATTTCCCGTACCTGCCCCGATCTCGAGAGCCCGCAGCCTGCGGTCCCCCTCCCAGGAGCTGACCAGCGAGCTCACCAATGCCGCCATGACGCGGTTATGATACGAAGCAATCGGGTTTCTGCCGTAGAGAGCCTCGACCACATGCCGCGACCCCTCCGGGAAAAGCAACTCCAGAGGAGAGACTTCACCGCCGAGCAACTGGAGATGATGGCGCAGACAGAGCGCCACGTATTCCAGAAATCCACTGAGGCGGTCGTCGTGGCAGTGAGCCTTCTCAAGCGCAATGAGCTGTTGCTCCGCGGTGCCAGCCCCAGCCAAGCCTGCTTCAGACACCTGGTAACACCCGCCTCTTGCGTTGAGATGGCCGCTACCTGCAAGCGCCTTCAGCCAGTGCTCGATGAGGCGCCGATACTGCGCCTTGACACGCCCGCTCTTCACCAGATTTCCCAGGTGCTCGGAGGCATCTGAGCCGTCGACGATGCCGAGGTCCAACAGCGTTTCGAGCATGGCACACAGACACACCTTCTCGATCTGCTTCCAGAAATCCCAGAACGTCTCCAAGACTCCGCGGTCTGCTTCCCTTTCCTGGTTCCTTCCTGCCTCCGCGACCAGCGTGGACAACTGCTGTAGCTTCTGTCCGGAGGCTTCGGTGCGCTCGAACAGACGGCTGCCCTCGACTGCGTCCGCGACTACGTACGCGGTCAAGGAGCTTCTGCCCTCCTCCTTCGCCAGCCGGACCACCGCCTCCCGAACATCGGGATGGGATTGAATACAGGCAGAGATCTCCCCCAGCTCCACGCGATAGCCGCGCAGCTTGATCTGGGAGTCTTCGCGGCCAAGGAACTCTATGTTCCCATCCCTCTGGAACCGGCCCAGATCCCCCGTGAAGTATAGGCGTTCGCCACTCTTCGGATGCTGGATGAACTGCTTATTGGTCTTTTCCGGGTCTTTCCAATAGCCCAAAGCCACACCGAGCCCGCCGATGTAAATGTTCCCTGTCACCAAATCGGGGCACGGCTCGAGATTTTCGTTCAACACATACATGTGCTGGTTCGGGAGCGCCTTGCCGTAGGGAATGCTGTCCCAGTCCGGGCTGACCTCCGCGACCGGGTGATAGATGGACCATATGGAGCCTTCCGTCGCGCCTCCCAGGCTCACGACCAGCGCACTGCGCGACAGCCTCCTGATGCGATCCGGCAATTGCACCGGTATCCAGTCGCCGCTCAACAGCACGAGACGCAAGGAGGGAAGAGAACGCCCCACTCCCTCCATCGCGTCGGCGAGGACGCCCATCAGAGGCGGCGCGGAGTTCCAGATGGTGACGTTCTTTCGCTTGATCAGATCCTCCCAGTGGCTCGCGTCCCGGGAGAGATTCGCATCAGGTATCACGACCGTGCCGCCCACCGCCAGGAGCCCGAAGATGTCGTACACGGACAGGTCGAAGGTCAAGCTCGAGACGGCCAGCACCCTGTCGTCTTCTCCCACGCCGAAGACGCGGTTCACGTGTACGACCGTATTGACCGCTCCCCTGTGATCGATCATCACTCCCTTTGGCGTGCCCGTGGAACCAGAAGTAAAGATGACATACGCCAAGTCTTTCGTCGCCTGCCGCGTGGCGGGTGCGGCGGTCAGGCGCGCGAGGCCATTGCGTGCGATCACCGGAATCCGTTCGATGTCCGTGGGCCACTCCAGCTCCTTGCCCAGAGCGTTCTGGGTCAGAGCAATCCGCGCCTCCCCCCTCTCCAGGAGCTCATTGCGCCGTAGCGCAGGCCAGCGCGGATCGATGGGCAGGTAGGCTGCACCCGCCATGAGCACTCCCAGCGCCGCGACAATCTGCTCCCAGCCCTTCTGCATCACGATCGCGACCAATTGGTTGGGCTGCACCCCCCTCTCGAGCAGTTGCTCGGCCACGAGGTGGCTGTGTGCCAGCAACTCTCCATATCTCATCTCGCCGGCGCTGGAGGCCAATGCAATCCTGTCCGGCGACTCCAACGCTTTCGCGATGAAAAGCTCGTGCAGGCACTTGTCCATTTCCTCCGCCGCCGTGTCGTTCACCGACTCCCGCATCTTTTGCTGGGCTCTCGGTAACGCTCCCCCTTCGGGCCTCTCCCAGACTTCCGGCACCGTGGCCAGCGACTCCAGAAGCTCCCGGTGGGTGTCGAACATGGCGTCGAGCACTCCCGGAAGGAAGACATCGTCGACGGCGTCCCAGTTGATCACCAGATCGCCGTTGACCTCGAAGATCTGATAGTCGAGCCAGACCTGCGGTGTCTGGCCGATCCCATACCCCAGAGAGCCGAACCGCTCCCAGCCGCCGGCGTCCTCGCTCCGCTTTCCGTCCAGCATCAGCGTGCTCGTGAAGACGACAGGGAGTATTGCTCTCTGCTGCCAGCCGCGGCGCTTGGCGAGCTCCCGCAGCACTTCGACCGCGTTGACCCGGCGATGCTCGAAGTCGCCGAGGAACTGGACCTGGATGCGCGACGCCCGGTCGATGAAACGCCCGCCTTCCCGGCCATCGACCTCCAGCACCATCAGATTGGTGAAGTCGCCGACGATCGATTCGACTTCCTCGTGCATGGGAAGACGGTTGAACAAGGTCAAGTTGAGGCAATAGTGGGAGCTCCTGGCCCACCGGTTCAGCACCTCCGAGAATGCCGCCAGCAGCACGCTCGAAGGAGTCAGCCCGGCCCTGCGCCCACGGGCCTTGATCTCTTCCCACTGCCGTGCCGGCAGACGCATCCTCCGGCGGTTGAATTCATATTTGCGGCCGCGTTCGATCTTGCTGACGACCGGCAGCAGAGGCGCCGAGGGGAGCTCGTCGATCCTGTCCCACCAGTACTTCTTCGACGTCTGGAAAGCAGGCAACTCCTTCAGCCTGGCCTCCGCGAGCACGTAGTCGCGGAAGGACAAGACGGGGGCGCTCGCCTGATATGCGGGATTCTGATAAAAGCCGTACCATTGCCGGAAGATGATCAGCATGCTCCAGGCGTCGACCACCAGGAAGTCCCAGCTCACGCACAATCGGGAATGGTCCTCCGCGATCTTGATCAGCCGGATCTCGAACAGCGGCCACTGGTCACAGGAGAACACTTGCTGCGACAGCTCCGAGCGGACCTGTTGGAGCTCCGCCTCGCGCCGGTCCGGATCGGCGTCACGCAGGTCGCAAACCGCGATCTCGTAGGCCGGAACCGTCTCGAGGATGCGCTGCTGCCCGTTGACGTCGATCACCGCATGCATCATGCCGTGGAGCGCCACGACCTTCTGGAAGGCCGCGGTCAACCTGTCCGCGTCGAGGTCGCCACATTCGAACTCGAAATAGACATGGCTCGATACCTGTCCGAGCTCGAGCTGGGCGTTGCGCCCGACCCAATATGCATGTTGGACGTCGTTCAACGGGAAGGGCTCGTGGCGCCTCTGCGGGTCGGGGACGATTTGCGGCAGCTCGTCCTCCAGCTCGGGGACCCGGGATCCCTGAAGCCTCTCGATCAGCTCCTCCTTGTGGCGGCCGATCGCCTGGTGCAGCTCCGGGGTCAGGGCACCGGCCGGCGCGTTCACGTGCAGCTTTCCGTCTCTGACTTCAATCTTGACCTTGAGCGCCGACAAGGTGGCCAGCAAGCTTTGCATCACATCCTCCCGAAACAACAGTGTTCACATGACACGAACTGGTGCAGCAACATCTTCGCTCAACAGCGAGCACCAGCCCTCGACCAGCGGCTCGACCAGGAAGCTGTGGTGCGTCCCAGGCACACGTGCACAGCGCAACCGTCCTCTGATGAACGCCCGCCAGCCCCAATCACTCTCACTCCGGTGCGGGTGTGCGGCAAACTCATTGACGATGTCTTCTTCCACCCGCACGATCGTCACGTCGGCGGAGATCGGTCGAGGCTCGTATTGACTGCCTGCAACGACCAGGTCCCTGAAAATCTCAAAAATTGGCAGCAACAGCTCGATGTCGAGGCCTGCCGCCCCGCTGCCGGCCTCCAGCACCGCCGCCGCTTTCCGCAACTGCTCTTCATGCGTCAGGCCGGTGAGCGTTGTTTCTTTCAAGCGCTCGATGGGGAGCCCGAGCGCCAGGTCATCCAGGAACCAGAGCAGCAACTTCTCATCGCTCAATTCCCCGTGCTTGAAGGGAGCGGGGCCGTCGAGGATAAACAGCTGCTTGATCGTCTCCCCGGCCGCCTCAAGCTGCGCGCACATCTCGAACGCGATCATCGCGCCCGTCGACCAGCCGCCGAGCGAGTAGGGACCTCGGTGCTGCACGTCCCGAAGCTCCGCCACGTAGCTCCTGGCCAACTCCACGATGTCCCGCCGGCAGGCCGCATCGCCGGCGCTCGAAGATGCCTGAATTCCGTAGAGCGGCCGGCCGATCAACCTCCCCAGACGGGAGTACGTCATCACCGAGCCACCTGCCGGATGCACCAGGAACAAGGGGTCGCCCGTGCCCTTGAGATCGATGGGAACGACTCGTTTCCCGCGCTTTTGGTCGCCTCCGTCCATACTCTTGGCGAGCTCGCGAATGGTTCGCGCGCTCCACAGATCGCCCAATGTATAGGTCTTGCCAAACTCCTCCTTGATTTGCGCGAAGATGCGTATGGCATCGAACGACTGCCCGCCCAACTCGAAGAAGTCATCCGTGACGCCGATCTCGGGTAGGCTCAGGACCCGTTGCCAGATCGCGTGCAGCCTGCTCTCGACGGCATCGGCCGGCGCTATGCGCTCCCGCCTCTCCGCCTCGGCGTCCTCCTCGAACCGCGCCTGCAGCAGGGCCTTCCTGTCGACCTTCCCGTTCTCCGTCAAGGGAAGAGAGGCCATCGTTCGCCACGCGGTCGGCACCATGTAGGCAGGGAGCTTGCCCTGGAGGTATGATTCCAATTGCTTCACGTCCGCCGGCGCATGTCCGGCGGGGACGACGTACCCGACCAGCCTCCGGAGGCCCGCGCCCGATTCCTGGACGGCGACCACGGCTTGTTTCACGGAAGGATGCTCCGCCAGCACGGATTCGATCTCGCCGAGCTCGATGCGGTGCCCCTGCACCTTCACCTGGAAATCGACCCGCCCCATCCACTCGATACAGCCGCCGGGCAGATAGCGCCCGACGTCGCCGGTGCGATACCACCGCTCGCCGGTCAGCGCATCGACCGCGAAGCTCTGGCTCGTCTTCCCGGGGTCGTTCCAATACCCTTTCGCCACGCCCACCCCACCGATGTAGAGCTCTCCGGGGACCCAGGTCGGACAAGGGTTTCCATTCCGGTCGCGGACCTCCCAGAATTGGTTGTTCATGGGATAGCCGTAGGGGATGGTGGACCAACCCGGGTCCACAGTTTCGATCGGGTAGATGATGGACCAGATCGATGCCTCGGTCGCTCCACCCAGGCTCACCACACGAGCGTTGGGAGCGATCCGCCGGATCGCCGCCGGCAGGTCGAGCGGAATCTTGTCCCCGCTGAGCAGAACCAGGCGCAGCGCCGGGAGGCAGGCTTCCCGCCGGTCCGCCGCCTCGACCAGCAAGCTCATCAGCGCCGGAACGGAGCTCCATACGGTAATGCTCTCTTGCAGCATCAAGTCGAGCCAATGGGACGGATCGAGGGCCGACTCCGGATCCGGATAGACCAGGCAGGCGCCCGCGGCGATCGTACCGAAAATGTCGTAAACAGACAGGTCGAAGTTGAACGCGGAGATCCCCAGGATCCTGTCGGAGGGGCTGACGGCAAACCGCTCGTTGATGTCGAGGACCGTGTTCAAGGCGCCTCGGTGGTCGATCATCACTCCCTTCGGCCTCCCCGTCGAGCCCGAGGTGTAGATGACGTACGCGAGGTCAAGGCCGGTCGCGGCAGAGCTCTCGCCGGGCGTGAGCCCCTCGGAGCCGTCCAGGGTCTGCGCTGCGACGCAAAGGGGCGTCACCGTGCCCGGCCATTCGATCGACTCTTCGTAACGGCGCTGCGTCAGCGCTACGGAGGACCCGGCCTCGTCCAGCAGGAGCGCCAGGCGCGCGCTCGGCAGACGGGGATCGATCGGCACATAGGCCGCCCCCGCCTTGAGGACGGCCATGACGGCGGCCAGCAGCTCCCGGCCTCTGTCCATGACCACCGGCACGAGGCTCCCTCTCCCCACTCCCCGCGCCGACAGCTCTGCCGCGAGGGAGGCGCTCCAGGCTTCGAGGTCCCGGTAGCGCAGCGCGCCCTGGGCGCTCACCAGGACTGTGCAGTCGCCGCGAAGCGACGCCTGCCTGGGCAGGGCATCGTGCAATCTGGAGCTCGGCACGGGCCGTACCGTGCGGTTGCGTTCCCGCCGCTCCTCCAGGTCTCTCTCGCCGACGAGGGCGAAGCTCCGCCGGTGCCATGCCTCCCCGTCGCTCGCCAGCAGCCGCAAAAGGCGATCGAACGAATTCCACATCGCGTCGATCATGCCGTCAGGGAAAAACTCCTCCAGCAGGTCCCACACGAAGTGGTAGCTGCCGTCGGTGCGCTCGAAGAACTGGTGATCGAGGATCGTTTGCGAGGTTTCCAGGACGCCGTAGTCGGGTTGTTTGTACGTCTTCATCACCAACCCGCTGCCGACGACGAAGGGGCTGGGGGCGGTCCCGAACGATCCTTTCAGCCGGTTCAGCTCCTGCAGGACGCGCATTCCGCCGAGCTGGAGGTGTCTCACGTCCTCCAGGACCTGGCTTTGGATTCGCTTCGCGTTCTCGACGAAGGACGCGGAGGCCACCAGCTTGATCTCCAGGGGATACAGCGACGCGAAGTTGCCCATCATCCGCGGAAGATCGGGATGCAGCTCGGCGAAGCGCCGGGTCACCATTTGGCTGAAGATGAAATGATCGGAATTGCTCCAGGTCGCGATCACGTATGCATAGGCCGCGATGATCGCGTTGGACGGCGTGAGCCCCAGCGCGCTCGCTTTGCCTTTGAAAGCCTCCCAGAGAGGCCTCTCCAGCTCCTCCTCCCGCCCCTGGAGGCGCGACCGGCATCGCCGGTTGAGCCCCGGCTTCTGCGGCAAGCCCGGCGGCGACGGCAAAGCCTGGAGACGGGAAAACCAATAGCTCCTCGCCGCCTGCCCCGCCTCTGACTCGGCCAGACGCTCGAGCCCGAGCATCGCGTCCCGGTACGACAGCTCGAGCGGCGGATGGCTGAGGCCCGGGTTCTGATAGTAACTGTCGATCTCCGCCAGGAGCTGCATGGTTCCGACGCCGTCGACAAAGTAGTTGTTGTGGTTGTAGTGAACCCGTGCCCTGTTCCGGCCGTCCTCCCTCCAGAGCGAGACGCGCAGGTCCAACCATGGCCAGGAGCCCAGCGGCAACTCCTGCCGCTCCATCTCCCCGCGGACGCCGAGCAACCTGGCGGCGACATCGCCGGACGGGAGCTCTCGCAAATCGTAGACCTTGCATTCGATCCTGGGCGTACCTTCGAGGAGCTGCAGCTCGATATCACCGTTCACGATGCACAGCTCGCGGCGGTGGCGCGCCAGCGCCTTGTTCCAGGCGGATTCATAGGCCGCGACGTCGAAGTCCAGGTGATCGAACTCCATGTAGAAGTGGGGCCTGACGTGGAACTCCATGTAGGGGTCGTTCGCGACGTAGAAGCCCAACTGCAAATCTGACAGAGGAAAAGTAAGATGATCCGCCTTGCGATCGGGAGCGAGGCGAGCCGGGCCACGCTCGGCGTGCTCAATCCGCTGCAGCCGGCTGACGATCTGGTCCTTGCTCTCCAGCACCCGCCGCCGCAGCTCGCTGGTCAGCACCCCCTTCGAGGCGCTGATCTTCAACTGCCCGTTCTCGGCAGCCAGGCTGACGTCGAGCTGCGCGAGCTCCTGCAATAAGGTTGTCACCGCGTCCATGTATCTTTCCCGCCAAATCCCTGGTTAGACTGGGCTCCGCCCGTTAGAACACGAAGGTTTCCGTCTCTTCGTCGTTCCCGTGCTGAGGCTCTTTGGTGACATGCTGGAGAAGCATCTGCTCATAGAGCGCCCCGACGATACTGTGCACTTTTTCGCCGATGATCAGATGAACCGGGATGTCCACGCCGAGCTCTCTGCGCAGCTTGTTTCGCAAGCTGTTGGAGGACAGGGAATCCATTCCGAACTCCCCCAGCAGAGCATCGGCGAACGGCCGTGACGGCGAATCGAGGATCGCCTGGTCGACCCCCAACGTCTCCGCGACCCGCAGGCGCAGATCGGCGAGCAGACTCTCGGTGGTGATGTCCCCCGGCTTGTCGGGGGCGACCGTGCTCCCGGCGGCCGTCTCTTGAGCCACGCCCTGTGCGAGCTGGCGCGGCGACGGTGCGGCGGGCTGCGCGTCCTCGGTGCGAGCCGCGGTCCATCCCGCGGGCAGGACGCCGACACCCTCGAGCGCCTCGGGACCGAGCACGGCCAGGTACGCCAACTGCCGGCCCGGACCTGACAGCAGGCGATCCAGCGCCTGCATCGCCCCCGGCAGCTCGATCGAGCCGAACCCCTTGCGTGCCATCAGGGTGCGGTATCGCTCGGAATCCAAAGCGCCCACGGCCCAGTAGCCCCAGTTGATCACGCGCACGCGGCACGGCCATTCCGCCGCCAGACGGTCCGCAAACGCATCCTCGAAGGTGGAGCCGGCGACGTAATTGCTCTGTCCCGGCCACTTCAGGAACGCGGCGACCGAGGAGAAGAAGAGAACGAAGTCGAGCGGCTCTTTCCCGAAGACCTGGGCGATGCGTACGCACACGTCGACCTTGGGGGAAAATCCGGTCCGGAACTCGTCCTCCGTCATGTTGGCGAGGCTGTGGTCCTGGATCACCATGGCGGCGTGGATCACGCCGTCGATGCGCCCGAGCTCCCGCTTGATCGTCGCACGCGCGCTTTCGAGCTGGTCGTAGTCGGTCGCATCGGCGGCGATGTAGAGCGGCGCCGGACCCAGCGCGGCGAGCCGGTCCAGCTTGTCTTGAATGGCATCGTCCTTCGGCCGCCGGCCGATCCAGACGATCTGTGCCGGCAAGCGCCGCAGGAGAGCTTCGCTCCAGGTTTCTCCGATCCCGCCGGCGCCGCCGATCACGACATAAACCCCTCCCGGGCGGTACGCCGTGTCGGTTTCCGGGCCAGGACGGTAGGGCGCGAGCTGCCGCCGGTACCAGCGATGGCCCCGGTATACGGCGGCGTTTCCGTGCGGATCGCCCGCCATCGCGAACAGGTCGCGCCACGGCCACTCGCCCGAGGCCGGCAGGTCGAGCAGCCGCACATTCCAGTCGGCATATTCCTTGGCCATGGAGCCGACCAGGCCATGCACGCTGGCATGCGCCGGGTTTGCGAGGTCGCCGGCGTGGACAGCCTGCGTCTCCGTCGTGATCACAGACCAGGTCAACAGTCGGTCACCATACCCCTCGGCCAGCAGCGCCTTGATGAGGCGGAAGCAGAAGAGAGCTCCCTCGCTCTGAGCGGCGAGCAGAGAGTCGTCGCCCGGCGATGCCGGGAAATGGGGCGGCACGATCCAGACGAGATGGCCGATCTCGCCGCTCGGCGCGATCTTCCGGCGCATCTGCTCGACGCTGTCCGCCGGCTCCAACGCCCAGAGGCTGGCTTCCGGATGAAGCTCCCGGATGGCTGCCCGCTGGTCATCCGTACCTCCGACGATCGCCATCCGGCCCGCCGAGGAGCGCTGCACGTCCTGGCGCTCGGTCTGCAAGGGCTCCCACACCGGTGTCAACAGCATCTCGTACAGCTCATCCGCCGGGGACTGGTGGTGGACGGCGGCGGCAGGTGGGGCCGCGGCGACGAAAGACGGCGCGGGGCGGAGAGCGGGCGCCGGCTCCGTGAGGCCGCTCGTCGCTCCGGTTGCTCCGGTCGCTCCGGTCGCCGCCCATATGGCCCCGGTCGCCCCGGTCGCCCAATACCGCTCCCTGGCGAACGGGTACGTCGGCAGGCTGAGGCGCCGCGGCTTGGGCTCGCCATAGAATCGATCCCAATCCACCTTCATCCCCTTCACCCACAGATCCAGCACCTTGTCCAGGCGCCCCTGCTCGATCCATCGGTCGACCACACCGCGGAAGTCTTCCTCAGCGGCCAGGATCGACATGGCCTCCGAGTTGCCTCTCGCCTGGCCCAGGTACAGGCCGCTCTTGCTGCCGTCGCCGAGGAAGGCCAGAAGCTTCTCCTCCAGCTCGCCGACGGAGCTCGCGACGACCCCGAGGCGCGCGTCCATGGCTTCGCGGCCGACCTGGAGCGTGTAGGCGACGTCGAGGAGATCGCCATCGGCCAACCCGCGCTTCTTGAGCACAGCCAACAGCCCTTGCGCCTGCTCGCGCAGCCGCTCCTCGTTCCGCGCCGAGAGCACCACGGCGACCGGCCGTTCCGGCGCAGCGGACCGCGAACGCTGCCGGTCGCGCGGGACGTATTCCTCGATCACGACGTGCGCGTTGGCTCCGGAAACGCTGAACGAGCTCACCCCCGCGCGGCGTGGGAGCTCGGCCCCGCGCGCGTCCTTCCGGGCCTGCCACTCCATGGCCTCGCGAACGATGTAAAAGGGGCTCCCCGCGAGCTGGATGTAGGGGTTGGGCGGCTCGCAATTCAGCGTCGGCACCAGTGTCTTGTGCTGCATCTGCAACAAGACCTTGATGATCCCCGCGACGCCGGCGGCGACCTCGAGGTGGCCGATGTTCGATTTCACGGAGCCCAGGCCGCAATGGCCGGCGACCGGCTGCGAGCCTCGGTTCCGATAGAGATCGCTGAAGGCCGTCTTGAGCCCCTCGATCTCGATGGGATCACCGAGCTCCGTGCCCGTTCCATGGGTCTCGATATAGCTCACGCTCTCCGGCTCGACGCCCGCCTGCAGATAAGCTTTCTTCAACAGCTCGGCCTGCGCCTTCGGGTTTGGCGCGGTCAATGAGTTGGCCCGCCCGCCGTGATTCTCCGAGCTCCCCCGGATCACGCCGTAAATGTGATCTCCCGCCGCCTCCGCCTCCCGCAGTTTTTTCAAGAAGAGCATGCCGATTCCTTCTCCCCGCACATACCCGTTGGCGCGATTGGAGAAGGTCTTGCAACGACCGTCGGGGCTGAGCATCCCCGCCTTGCTGTAGGCGACCTGCCGGTGGGGCGTCAACAGCGTGCCCACACCGCCGACGATCGCCATCTCGCAGTCTCCGCTCCGGATCGCGCCCACCGCGCGGTGAACCGCCAGCAGCGAGCTCGAGCACGCCGTCTCGATCGGCTCGCTCGGTCCATGGAGGTCCAGGAAGTAGCTCATCCGGTGCGGGCCGACCGACGGCGCCGTGGCGATCGCTGAATAGTCCTCGATGGCGACCTGCGGCTCGCCCAGCACGAAGTCGTAGTCGGAAAGGCCGGCGCCGACGAAGATCGCCGTGTTGCTGCCCGCCAGGCTGGAACCGGCGTAGCCCGCATCTTCGATCACCTTCCAGACGTGGGTCATCAGCAGGCGCTGCTGAGGATCCATCAGGCGCGCTTCGCGGGGTGAGATATTGAAGAACAGCGGATCGAACTCATCGACGCCCTCGATGAACCCTCCCCACTTGACATTCGTTTTGTTGCCTTCCATCCTGGGATCGCCGTAGATCGCCCGCCAGTCCCACCGCTGCGGCGGGATCTCGCTGATACAGTCCCTCCCGTTCAAAAGGTTTTCCCACAGCTCGTCGACGTCCCGCGCCATCGGGAAGCGGCCGCTGATTCCGATGATCGCGATGGGCTCCGGTGCCCCGTTCTGCGACGCCGGAAGCACCGGGGAGGAGGCCGCGCGCGGGGCCGCCGCGAAACGGGCGCGGCGAGCGCTGCCGTTGGACGGCCTTGTCTCCGGCGCCGCGCTCTCCACGCGCCGGGCGGCGGGCGGCGGGGTCTCCTGCCGCGGCACGAAATGCGACGCCATCACCCCTTGATGCGTCTCGGCGAGGAAGCGCGAAAACTTCTCCAGGGTCGGATACTCGAAGAACACGGTCGGCGTCAGGTCGAGACCGTAGTCTTTATTGAGCCGCCGGGTAAAATCGGCAAAAGTGATGGAATCGAAGCCGAGGCTGCCGAATTCCACGCCGGCATCGACGTGGCGCTCTCTCAGCTTGAGCAGCTTGGTGATCGCCTGCGCCAGAGCCGATTGCACTCTCTGTTGCAGATCGCTGACCGCCGGCGGCGCCGCGGCCATGAGCGTTGCAGGCTCTTCGTTCCGGGCCGCCGCGTCTCCCTCGCGCCTGGTCGAGCGCGTGCTCAACCCGCGCATTCGCACGCTGACCCGCCCTGTCTCGTCACAGAGGTCGATGTCGTAGCGGTCGATTTTCGCTCCGCCGGCGGCGGCGGCGCTGCGATGGACGACAGCCCACATCCGCTCCGTGCCGGGGCCATAGATTTCGACCTCCCGCACCTCGAAGGGGAGCGCCCGCTGCGCCCAGCCGTTTCCGGCGTCCTCCGCCAGGCTGAATCCCATCAGCGCCTGCACCGCCGCGTCCATCAGGCTGGGGTGCAACACAAAACGGTCCCGTGTATCCGCCACCGCGGCAGGCAGAGACAACCGCGCCATCACCTCGCCCGGTCCCACCTGCAAGGCTTCTATGCCACGGTGCGCGGCTC
>DATARD010000135.1:0-67592 GCA_036264355.1 Thermoanaerobaculia bacterium | reverse complement strand
CTCCGTGCCGTCGCTCCGCCAGAGCTCCTGGCCATGCGCCGGGTCGCTGGAGGAGAAGTAGAGCACGCCGTCTTGGGCGATCGTCATGCCGCTGTCCGCGGTCAGGCTGATCGAGAGCGGATCGAAGGCCGGCCCGGTGTTGAGGTCGGCGACGAGATGCGGCGCGGCGGTGGCCACGGAAGATGTCAGTCCGAGGAAGAGCAAGGCAGGAATGAATCGCAAGGTGTTGTTTCCTCTCAGGATTGAAATGTCTGCTGATCCTAGGGGTGCAAAGCTTCGGCCAGCGGAATGGCCCACAGCTCGCGGCCGTGCTCCGGATCGTAGGCGCCGGTGAAGATCCAGGGGCCGGCGACGGTGAACGGGCCTGGCGAGGAGGCGTCGCGGCCGGGGTTGATGTCGCCCAGGCGGACGGTGCCGGCGGCGGTGCCGTCGCTGCGCCAGGGCTCCTGGCCGTGCTCGCCGTCGTCGGCGGCGAAGACGATCACGTTGCCGGCGGCGGTCAGCTCTTGCGGCGAGGAGCCTGCCGGGCCGGGCCGCAGGTCGACGACCATCCGGGTCGACGTGGCGTCACCGCGGCTCACCCAGAGCTCGGGTCCGGTGCTCTCGTTGTAGACGGCGAGGAAGAGCTGGTCACCGGCGGCGGTGAGGCTTCGCGCCCAGGACGTCGTGCCTCCCACCTTGAGGTCGGCGACCATGATCGTGCCGCGGGCTGTGCCGTCGGTGCGCCAGAGACTCTCCCCGTGGCCGTCCGGTGAGGCGATGAAGTAGACCGCGTTGCGGAACGCCGTCAGATCGTGCGGCTCGGAGCCCGCGGCGCCCGGGCGGAGATCGGCGACACGGCGCGTCCCCTGCCAGGTGCCGTCGGTCCACCACAGCTCGCGGCCGTGCACGCCGTCGTCGGCGGTGAAGAGCGCGCCCTGGCGGAAGCGGACGAATCCTTGCGGATCGGACGGCAGGCCGGTGGTGGAGCGGCTGCTACACTCGGGAGCCGGCGGCACGTTCGAGCGCCCCGGATTGATGTCGCGCACCAGCCGGGTGCCGGCGCGCGAGCCGTCCGTCGCCCACAGCTCGCGGCCGGCCGTTCCATCATCGGCGGCAAACACGATCAGGCCACCGTTCACCTGCACACCCGGTCCTGGCGAGGAGCTGGCCGCGGTGCAGGTATGGTGCTCGTGGGTGTCGTCCTGGAACGGGTTGATGTTTTTGACCCGGACCGTTCCCGGGCCGCCCGGATGGCCCGATGTGTTGCCGATGCTGCTCCAGAGCTCGATGTCCGGACCGCCAAAATAGAGCGGAATGCTGTCGGCCCCGGCGAACAGGAGCTTGCGGTCCAGTGCTCCGACGGGCGAGAAGCTGACGATCTTGCTGGCGACCTCGGCGGTGCCGCCCGGCGTGCCGTCCGTCCACCAGAGCCCGTTCGCCGCCAGGTGCCAGACGTCAGTCCCCGGATAGGTCACCGCCGCCGATGAAAAGAAGAAGAGGCGATTGCCGGCCGGGGTGAATCCCGTCGCCCACGATGCGCTGTCGCTCGCCGGTCCGCTCAATCGCCGGGTGCCCGCCGGGGTGCCGTCGGAGCGGAAGAGGGGAGCGCGGTGCTCGGCGGTCTGCGCCGAGAAGATGAGCCGGTCGCCGAGCGCCGCCTGGGCGAGGGGGCCGGACGAGCCGGGGCCGCTGCCGAAGCCGTGCACCGGGAAGGTTCCAGCCGCCGTGCCGTCGGTGCGCCAGAGCTCCACGGCGGGGAGGGCGATGCGCTGAAAGTAGGCCTGGGAGCCGGCGGGAAACATCGGGAAATCGGCGCTGCCGGGCTCGACTCCCTGGAGCTGCCGCGTTCCGGCCGCCGTGCCGTCCGTCTCCCAGATCTCGACGGCCTTGGTGTCCCACCTCTCGACCCGGAAGAGGGCGCGGTCGCCTAGCGGGGTGAGGTCGATGATGAAATCTTCGTTGCTGGGATCATCGAGCCCGTTGAGGTCGAAAATTCTTTCCGTCGTGGCCGCCGTGCCGCGAGTCCGCCAGAGACTGCTGGGCGGGCCGTGCTCCTCCGAGACGAAGAGCAGAGCGTCAGGGAGCGGCACGAGAGAGCTGCCGCCGGAGAACGAGGGGATCGCCGGAAAGCTGATCGTGCCGTCCGCCGTGCCGTCCGACACGATGGCCACGTTGTTGCCAAGAAAGAGGAAGAGGAGACCGTTCCAGATCTGGGCCTGCGTGTTGTACACCTGGGCCGGCGGCGGGAGGAGATCGCTGAGGGCCTTGATCCTCGCCGTTCCGGCGACGGTGCCATCGGTCCGCCAGAGCGCGTCCTGAGTGAGAAAGAACGCGCGGTCGCCGTCGGTGATCAGATAGGTCAACCAGGGGACCGCGACCGCCGCGGGATCGTTGAACGGACCGGTGCCGCCGGGCGTGCCGTCGCTGCGCCAGAGAGAGAACGTGTCCGTGGTGACGGTGAAGAAGAGCCAACGGCCCACCTGCTGCAACCGGCCGATACACTGCACCTGGCCGGGTTGGAGATCGCAGGGGGTCGCAACGAGGGTTGTGCCGCCGGGCGTGCCGTCGGAGCGCCAAAGCTGTTGACCCTGCCCGTTCGAGGCGGCGAAGAACAGGGCGTCACCGCTGTCGAGCAGACTGTACGGAGCGCTGCTGCACGGCCCCGGGCAGAGGTCGCGCACCCGCTGCTCGCTCCCCGGCGTGCCGTCGCTCTGCCACAGCTCGCGCCCCGAGAAGCCGTCGTCCGCGGTGAAGAACAGATGACCGCGGGACATTGTGAGATTGTCCGGCGAGGAGTCGCAGCGGCCGGCGCAGATATCGGTCAGGCGATAGGTCCCCGCCGCCGTGCCGTCGCTCCGCCAGAGCTCCTGGCCATGCGCTGGGTCGGTCGCCGAAAAATACAGGACACCGTCGTGGACGATCGTCAACGCGTCATCCTGGCTCAGGAGGATCGAGACCGGATCGGCGGCCGGCCCGGTGTTGAGATCGGCGACGAGGTGTGGCGCGGCGGCGGCCGTGGAGAACGGCAGATGGAGGATCGCGAAACCAAGGAGCAGCACAGGGACGAGTCGCAAAAAATCTCCTCTCGTTGTCCTCTCCACGTTCATACGGAATTGGAGAAGGAAAGTTCCTCGGGCAGAATACCGCGCCCCGGGACCGTGTAAACTCAGAAGGCTCAGCTCCGTACGTGAAGGAGACCTGGGGCAGGCGACGATGAGCACGCTACCGAACCGTGGGCTGATGCCCAATGCCGGGATCGACGAGACCGCCGAGATGGCGCAGGAGGACCTCGACCGGTCCGTCCTGCCGGCGGATGCGTTGCCGCGGCTCGCAGTGCTGCTGGTGGGGGGCGGCGCGGTCGAGGCTCCGTTGCGCAGCCTGGCGCGCGGGGAGTACGAGATCCTGGCGGTGCCGGACGCGGCGGCGGCGCGGCGGGTGCTGGAGAGCCGGCGGGTCGGGGTGCTCTGTCTTGGACCGGCGATCGCGGCGGCGGTGGCGCGGGAGCTGGTCACCGGAGTCGAGGACGTTCCGGCGCCGCCTCCCATCCGGCTCGTCCTGGCGGGCGGCTCCGATCTGTCGATCTTCCAGGAGCTGATCGACGAGTCGCGGCTGTACTACCTGAGCCAGGCCCCCCCGGCGCCGCGCGAGCTCGACGCTCTGCTGCGGACGGCGGTGCGGCGGGCCGGGGAGAGCGCGGCGCAGACGGTGGAGGAGCCGCAGCGGATTTCGGGCAGCGTGCTGGTCGAGCTGCTGCGCCGGCTCTCCCTGCTCGACGATCCCGAGCAGATCGCGGACCTGGTGGCGGAGGCGGCCCGCGATCTGGTCCAGGCGGACCGTGCCTACTTCCTGGTGTTCGATGCCGAGAAAGAGGAGCTGTGGGCGCGCGAGCCGGACAGCTCGGCCCGGCGTTACGAGAGCGCGGCGGTGGGGCTGGTCAGCTTCGTGCTGCGCAGCGGTCTGCCGGTGCGCGTGCCGCGGGCCGCCGAGGATCCCCGCTACGACCGCAGCGCGGACGACCCGCTCGGGCGCGGCGATGAGCGCCTGCTGGCCGTGCCGGTCACCGCGGCCGGGCACGAGCTGGGAGTTCTCGTCGCGGTCCGCGAGGGGAGCAAGCCCGAATTCGGCGACCGCGAGGAGGAGGATCTCGAACGCCTCGCCGCGCAGGCCGCGCCGTCGCTGGCCGCCCAGGTGCTCGCCGACCGCGACGGCGTGGCCGCCGAGGCGCTCGGCGGGCCGGACGCCAACCTCTTCCGCCGCGAGGTGGTGGAGCAGACGCTCCGTCCGAAGACCCAGGCCGATCCGCTGCGCATCTCACCGGCCTGGGCGCGCTGGTCCTACTGGGTGCTGGTGGCGGCGCTCGCCGGCTTCCTCCTCTATGCCTGGCTGGGGACGATCGACGAGTACGCCTCCGGCGTCGCCGTGGTCGAGACCGGCGGCCGGGCCGATCTGACGGCGCGCAATCCGGGCATGGTGGTCGGCGTCGAGATCGCTCCCGGGCAACGGGTCGAGGCCGGGCAGCTCCTGGTGCGCTTCGACGACAGCCGCGAGCGCGCCGACCTCGACCGCGCCGAGCGCGAGTTCAATCTCCAGCTCATCAACCGGCTGCGCGATCCGTCGAGCGGCGCGGCGGAGCAGGCGTTGATCGGGCTGCGCGCCGAGCGCGAGCTGGCCCGTGCCCGCCTGGAGGAGCGCTATCTCCGGTCGCCCGCCGCGGGCGTCATCAACGACGTCCTGGTCCGCCCGGGGCAGTACCTGCAACCGGGGCAGACCGTGCTCTCGCTCGCCGCCGGCAGCACGGAGCCGACGGTGACCGTGGTGGTGCCGGGGCAGTACCGGCCGCTCTTGCGCGCCGGCCAGCCGTTGCGGCTGGAGATCTCCGGCTACCGCTACGCCTACCAGAAGCTCGCCGTGGGCTCGGTCAGCGACGAGGTGATCGGCCCCGGCGAGGCGCAGCGCGCGCTCGGGCCGGCGATCGCGCAGACGGTGCAGGTCACCGGGCCGGTGGTGGTGGTCAAGGCGCACCTGCCGTCGCCGACCTTCGAGGCGGAGGGGAAGACCTACCGCTATCACAACGGCATGCAGGGCACGGCGGAGGTCCGCGTCCGCTCGGAGCGCCTGCTCTGGGTGCTCGTGCCGTCGTTGAAAGCGGTGTTCGAGAAAGAGCATGGCTGAAGACCGCCCGGACCATTCGCCTTCGCTCCTGGAGCGCTTCCCGGCCCTCGGCGGTCTGCGCCTGGGCCGGCGGCGGCGCATCCCCTTCGTGCAGCAGACCACGGCGACCGACTGCGGCCCCGCCTGCCTCGCCATGGTGATGGGGTACTACGGCAAGTCGGTGAGCCTCTCCGAGGTCCGCGAGGCCACCGGGGTGAGCCGCCACGGCACCAGCGCCTTCGCGATCCTGGAGACCGCCCGGCATTTCGGGCTGCGCGGCCGGGGCGTGCAGATCTCGGACATCCGCCAGCTCGAATTCCTCGATCCGGGCGCCATCCTGCACTGGCGGTTCAGCCACTTCCTGGTGCTCGAGAGCACCGACGCGCGCGGTGCCTGGGTGGTCGATCCGGCCGGCGGGCGGCAGCATCTGCCGTGGGCCGAGCTCGACCGTTCGTTCACCGGTGTCGCGCTCACTCTGGAGCCCACCGAGGAGTTCCAGCCCGAGCCCGGCAAGCCGCGCGGCGTCGGCCGCTACGTGCGGCGGGTGCTCGGGCAGTCGGGCCTGATCACGCGCATCATCGTCCTCTCGGTGCTGCTCCAGGTGCTCGCCCTGGCGGTGCCGGTGCTCACCGGCGTGCTGGTCGACCGCGTCATCCCGCGCGGCGATCTGCACCTGCTCTGGGTCTTGACCGCCGGGGTGGCCGGCCTCCTCGCCTTCCGTCTGTTGTCGTCCCTGGTGCGCTCCTTCCTCCTCCTCTACCTGCGCACCCGCCTCGACGCCCGGCTGGCCCTGGAGTTCCTGGAGCACCTGGTCAGCCTGCCGTATCTGTTCTTCCAGCAGCGCTCGGCGGGCGACCTGGCGATGCGGCTGAACAGCAACTCGACGATCCGCGAGCTGCTCACCTCCAGTGCGCTGTCGACCGTCCTCGACGGCTCGATGGTCGGTCTCTATCTCCTCTTCCTGCTGTTCGCCGATCCCAAGATGGGCCTCCTCGCCGCCGGCCTGGGAGCGATCCGCATCGTCCTCTTCTTCCTGGTGCGGATGCGCCAGCGCGACCTCATGTCGCAGTCGCTCCAGGCGCAGGCCAAGTCGCGGAGCTTCGAGTTCGAGCTGCTGGCCGGCATCGAGACGGTCAAGGCGGCGGGGGCCGAAGGGCAGTCGGTGCAGCACTGGTCGAACCTCTTCGTCACCGAGCTCAACGCCTCGCTCGACCGCGGCCGGCTGGACGCGGTGGTGAGCAGCGTGCTCGACCTGCTGACCACCGCCTCGCCGCTGCTGATCCTTCTCTACGGCAGCTTGCTGGTCGTCCACGGCGAGCTGTCGCTCGGCTCGATGCTGGCGCTGAACGCCCTGGCGCAGGGATTCCTGACGCCGCTGTCGACGCTGGTGACCACCGCCTCGCAGCTCCAGATCATGGGGAGCTATCTGGATCGCATCAACGACGTGTTCGACGCGCCGCGCGAGCAGGAGGGGGAGAAGATGCGGCCGGCGGCGGCGCTCTCCGGAAAGATCGTGCTCGAAGAGGTGACGTTCCGCTACGCGCTGAGCGTGCCGCCGGCGGTGCGCGAGGTGTCGCTGGAGATCCCGCCGGGCCGGCTGGTGGCCGTGGTCGGCTCCTCGGGCTCGGGAAAGTCGACCCTCGCCGCGCTCCTCGCCGGCCTCTACCGCCCTGAAACCGGGCGCATCCTCTATGACGGCATCGACCTCGCCGATCTCGATCTCGGCTGGCTCCGCCGCCAGCTCGGCTTCGTGGCCCAGCAGCCGCACCTTTTCGGCGCCTCGATCCGCACCAACATCGCGTTGACCGAGCCCACCCTGCCGCTCTCCCGGGTGGTGGACGCGGCGCAGCTCGCCTGCATCCACGACGACATCCTGGCCATGCCGATGCGTTACGACAGCTTCCTGGCCGACAACGGCGCCTCGCTCTCCGGCGGCCAGCGGCAGCGTATCTCACTCGCCCGCGCCCTGGTCCGCCGGCCGAGGGTCCTCATCCTGGACGAGGCCACCAGCGCTCTCGACGCCGTGACCGAAAAAGCGGTGCAGGAGAATCTGACCGCTCTGCGCTGCACCCGCGTGGTCATCGCCCACCGCCTGAGCACGGTGCGCGACGCCGACGTGATCCTGGTGATGGACCAGGGGCGGATCGTCGAAAGCGGCACCCACGAAGAGCTGCTCGCCCGCGGCGGCAAGTACTACGAGCTGGTGACGGCGCAGATCGAAGGGGACGAGACGCGCGAGGCGGCGACGGCGTAACGGCTCAACCCCACCCCTCCAACACCGCCCGGTACCACGCCCGCCGGAACGCCACCACCCCCGGCAACGCCCGCCAGCAGGGCCGCAGTGACGGATGCTTCCGGAAGATCGCCAGCGCGCCGGTCACCGCCTTGAGCGGTGCGGTGAGGCGCAGGCGGCGCGGGGTGCGCCAGGTGGGGCCGCCGGCGAAGACCCCGGGGTGGAGGGTGCGGAAGTGATGGAAGCAGTGGCCGTACCAGGCGGCGTGCGCTTCGAGATCGCTGCGCGAGGCGCGCACCGCGGCGTGCTCCACCAGCGCGTCCGGCACGAACGCGGTGGCGAGGCCGGCGCGGCGGGCGCGCAGCACCCAGTCGTGGTCCTCGCTGGTGGGGAGCGATTCGTCGAACGGACCGACTGTGTCCCAGGCGTCCCGGCGCAGCGCGAGATTGAGACTGCCGATCGGACCGCGGGTGTCGGACTCCGCCGGCCGGTCGGCGAGCAGCTCGTGGAACGAGGCGATGTTGTCCGCCAGGGCCCAGACGTTGGTCGCTTGCGGAGCGGTGGGGAAGGTCACCGCGCCGCCGGCGACCGGCGCGGCATCGAGCGCCGCGGCCAGCTTCGCCACCCAGCCGGGAGCGGGCCGGCAGTCGGCGTCGGTGAACAGGATGCGCTGGCCGCGGGCGGCGGCCACCGCGCGGTTGCGGGCGGCCGCCGGGCTCAGGCGCTCGGCCGTTTCGAGCAGCAGGCCGCGCGGCACCTGCCCCGGCGCGTCGCGGCCGACCACCAGGACCTCGACGTCCGGCCCTGGAGCGCCCTGGGCGGCAAGGGCCTCGAGCGTCCTCCCGATCAGGGGGGAGTCGAGGTCCGGAATGAGCACGCTCAGGGCGGGGGAGGGCAACTCGGTACTCTTGGCTATGAGCTCACCCGCGGCCGTTCGCGGATCGTCCGCTGCCAGTGCTGGCCCCAGTGCTGCGGCCGGATTTTCTTCATCTCCGCGATCCGTTCCTCGGCCATCCGATCCGCCGCCCGGTAGGTGGGGATCGATTCCGCCTTGGCGATCTCGAAGACGCGGACCATGTTGCCGTAGATGCCGCGGGCGGCGCGCATGGCCCGCTCCCGGTTGTAGCCGGTCAGCTCATGGTAGACGTTGATCAGACCGCCGGCGTTGATCAGGAAGTCCGGAGCGTAGAGGATGCCGCGCTCGTGCAGCGCGGCGCCGTCGCGCTTCTCGTCGGCGAGCTGGTTGTTCGACGGACCGGCCACCACCTTGCAGCGCAGCTTGGGGATCGAAGTCTCGTTGAGCACTGCGCCGAGCGCGCAGGGGGCCAGGATGTCGCAGTCGACCTCCAGGATCTGGTCGGGCGGCACGATCTCCACCCCAGCCTCGCGAGCGCGGGCGATGCGCTCGGCGTCGACGTCGGCGCCGAAGGTCTTCGCCCCCTCCTCCTTGAGATAGAGCGCGAGGTTGTAGCCGACGCTGCCCAACCCCTGGAGAGCCACGGTGCGGCCGTGCAGCGACGCATCGCCGAGCTGCCACAGGGCGGCGGCCTTCATCCCCTGGAGCACGCCGAACGCGGTCACCGGACCGGGATCGCCGCTGCCGCCGTGCGCCGGAGAGACCCCGGTCACCCACGGGGTCTCGGTGTAGATGTGCTCCATGTCGGTGACGTCGGTGCCCACGTCCTCGGCGGTGATGTAGAGGCCGCCGAGGGAGTCGACGTAGCGGCCGAAGCAGCGGAAGAGCGCCTCGCTCTTGTCCTTCTTGGGATCGCCGAGGATCACCGCCTTGCCGCCGCCGAGGTTGAGCCCGGCCGCCGCCGCCTTGTAGGTCATGCCGCGCGACAGCCGCAGCACGTCGGTGAGCGCCTCGTCCATGTTGTTGTAGGGATGCATCCGCACTCCGCCCAGACCTGGGCCGAGCACGCTGGAATGAACGGCGATGATGGCGTAAAAGCCCACCTCGGGGCTGGAGCAGAACAGAACCCGCTCGTGCCCCATGTCCGCCATCTGCTGGAAAAGCTCCATGAAGTTCCTTTCTTCGGGAAAGCCCAGAACAAAACGGCGGGAGTTTACAGGAAGGGGGGCCTCTAGGCCATCACGAGAATGCCAAGCACGCCGGGGCGAGGACCCCGGCGCCTCCGGATGGGTCTATCATCTCTATTTCCGGTGAGCGGGCAGGTCCCGCCAGGAGACTCGTAGACATGGCGGACGTTCAGAACAAGCTGGCCAACCTTTCGGCTGCCAAGAAGGCGGTCCTCTTCGACCTCCTGCGCAAGAAGAGGCAGGCGGAGGAAGGGCCGCAGGATCGGATCGAGCCCCGGCAGGATCCGCTCGCTCCGCAGCCGCTGTCGTTCGGCCAGCTCCGGCTCTGGTTCCTCGACCGGCTGCACCCCGGCGACCCGATCTACAACCTCACGGCGGCGACCCGCATCCGCGGCTCGCTGCACCTGCCGTCCATGGCCCGCGCGCTCGCCGAGGTCGCCGCCCGCCACGAGGCCCTGCGCACGACGTTCGCCGCGACCGGCGGCGGCGAGCCGGTGCAGGTGGTCGCGCCATCCTTTGTGCCGCGGCTGTCCGTGATCGATGTGAGCGCCCTGCCGGCCGCGCTGCGGGAGCCCGAGGTCCGGCGGATGGCGGAACGGGAGAGCAGTCTGCCGTTCGACCTGGAGACAGGGCCTCTGCTGCGCGTCTGCGTGTTTCGCAGCGCCGAGGACGATCATCTCCTCCTGCCCGTGATGCACCATGTGGTGAGCGACGGCTGGTCGATGAGCGTGCTGGTGCGCGAGACTGAAGCGCTCTACGCGGCGTTCCTCGCCGGCCGGCCGAGCCCCCTGCCGAGGCTCGAGGTCCAGTACCCGGACTTCGCCGTCTGGCAACGCCGCCGCCTGTCCGGCGCGTTCCTCGAAGCGGAGCTCGCCTGGTGGCGCGAGCAGCTCGCCGGTGCGCCGCCGCTGCTCGAGCTGCCGACGGACCGGCCACGGCCGGCGGTGGTGAGCCGGAAGGGTGGGATGCTGCTGGTGGATTTCGACGCGGAGCTTTCCGCCTCGCTGTCCCGGCTGGCACAGCAGCAGGGGACGACGCTCTTCATGGTGCTGCTGGCGGTCTATCAGATCCTCCTCGGCCGGCTCGCCGGCGTCTCGGACGTGTGCGTGGGCACGCCGATCGCGGGCCGGACGCGGCGCGAGACCGAGAATCTCATTGGCTTTTTCGTCAACACACTGGTCCTGCGCGGCGACCTCACGGGTGATCCGCCCTTCGACGAGCACCTGGCTCGGGTGCGGCAAGGAGCACTCGCGGCCTACGCGCATCAGGAGCTCCCATTCGAGAAGCTGGTCGAGGAGCTCGCGCCGGAGCGGAGCTTGAGCGCCACGCCGCTCTTCCAGGTGCTTCTCGCGCTGCAGAATGTACCCGCCGGGTCGGCGGAGCTGCCGGGCCTGAAGCTCGAGCCGTTCCTGTTCGAAAGCGGCGTGGCCCGGTTCGATCTGGAGGTCGTGATCGAGGAGACGGCGGCAGGTCTCACAGGCGCCGTGCAGTACGACGCCGGCCTGTTCTACCGGACGACGATCGCCCGTCTCACCAGGCAGCTGGAGACGGCGCTGCGGTCCGCGGCGGCGAGACCGGAGCGGCGGCTGTCGGATCTGGCGCTGCTCACCGCCGCGGAACGCCAGCAGACGCTGGTGGAATGGAACGCGACGGGCACGGCCTGGCCGTCGGGCAGCGCGCTGCCGGAGCTGTTCGCGGTCCAGGCGGCGGCCCACCCGCAACGGCTCGCCTGGGAGATGGATGAGGAGGAGCTGCGCTACGGGGAGCTGGCCGCCCGCTCGGAGGCGGTGGCGCGCTTCCTGGGCTGGCAGGGGGTGAGAGCCGGCGACGTGGTAGGGCTCTGCGTCGAACGTTCGGGCGCCCTGCTGGTGGCAATGCTGGGGATCTTGAAGGCCGGGGCCGCCTACCTGCCGCTCGATCCGGGCTATCCGCGCGAGCGCCTCTCGTGGATGCTCGAAGACAGCGGCGCGCCGCTTCTCCTCACCCAGGAGAGCCTTGCGCCCCGGATGCCGCCCTCCCAGGCGCAGGTCGTCCGGCTCGACGCGCAGTGGGAGGAGATCGCGTCGGCGGCGGGAGATCCGCCGGGGGCGAGTCCGGCCGACCCGGCCTACGTGATGTACACCTCGGGCTCGACCGGCTGGCCGAAGGGGGTGGTGGTGCCGCACCGCGCGATCGTGCGCCTGGTGGTGGCGACCGACTACGCCGATCTGACCGATACCCGCATCGCCCAGCTCTCGAACCTCTCCTTCGACGCGGCCACCTTCGAGATCTGGGGCGCCCTGCTCAACGGCGGGACCCTCGTGGGAGTGCCGCAGGAGACGCTGCTTGCGCCGGCCGCTCTGGCGGCGTTTCTCGCGACGGAGCGGATCCGCGCCCTGTTCATCACCTCGGCTCTGTTCAATCAGGTGGTGGAGCAGGAGCCGGCGGCCTTTGCCGGCGCCCACACGGTGCTCGTCGGCGGGGATGCAGTCGACCCGGCAGCCGCGCGCAAGGTGCTGGCGGGCTGCGCTCCGGAGCGCCTGCTCAACGCCTATGGACCGACGGAGAACACCACCTTCAGCACCTGGTACCGGATCGAGACGGTGGCGGCGGATGCGGTGACGGTGCCGATCGGGCGACCGATCGCCAACAGCCGGGCGTACGTGCTGGACGCCGGGTTGCAGCCGGTTCCGTTGGGTGGCGTCGGGGAGCTGTACCTGGCCGGAGAGGGTCTGGCGCTGGGGTATTGGCGGCAGCCGGAGCTGACCGCGGAGCGGTTCGTCGAGAGCCCGGCGCTGCCGGGGGAGCGCCTGTACCGGACCGGCGACCTGGCGCGCTGGCTGCCGGATGGCAATCTCGACTTCCGCGGCCGCCGCGACCAGCAGGTCAAGCTGCGCGGCTTCCGCATCGAGCTGGGGGAGATCGAGCTGGCGCTCACCGCGATCGAGGGAGTGGCCGAAGCGGCGGTGGTGTTGCGCGACGACCTCCCCGGCGGCCGCGGTCTGGTGGCCTACGTGGTGGGGCGTGACGGTGCCGAGCCGTCTGCCGGCACGCTGCGGAAGGCGCTCGAAGAGCACCTGCCCGGCTACATGGTGCCGGCCGGCTTCGTGTCGCTGGCCGCCTTGCCGCTGACGCCCAACGGCAAGGTGGACCGGCGGTGGCTTGCGGAGCGAGCGCCTCTGCCCGCGGCCCGCGGAACGGCGCAGGTTGCGCCGCGCACCGCGGTCGAGGAGATCCTTGCGGGGATCTTCAGCTCGCTCCTGGGGCTCGACGAAGTGGGAGCCGAGGCTGATTTCTTCGCTCTGGGCGGGCACTCCCTCCTGGCCACGCAACTGGTCTCGCGGGTACGGGACGCCTTCGGGGTCGAGCTGCCGCTGCGGGCGGCGTTCGAGCACCCGACGGTTGCGGGCCTGGCGCGGGAGATCGAGACTGCGTCACGGTCCGGGGCGAGCGCGGCCGTCCAGCTCACCGAGCGGGTGCCACGGGATGCCGATCTGCCGCTCTCCTTTACCCAGGAGCGG
This sequence comes from Thermoanaerobaculia bacterium, assembly GCA_036264355.1. Taxonomy (GTDB): domain Bacteria; phylum Acidobacteriota; class Thermoanaerobaculia; order Multivoradales; family UBA5704; genus UBA5704. Next base: position 54,683 of record DATARD010000135.1, on the reverse strand, counting down.
CTGTGGTTTCTGCAACAGCTCGAGCCTGGATCGGCGGCCTACAACATGCCGTTGGAATTCGAGCTCGAAGGCTGTCTCCGCATCGGTGCCCTGGCCGCGGCGTTGCGTGAAATCCTCTACCGGCACGAGCCGCTGCGGACGACCTTCGTGCCGGTCGCCGGGGAGCTCCGCCAACGGATTGCGCCACCGGTTTCTGCCGTGGCCCTGCCGCTGGTCGATCTGTCCGCGCTGCCCGACGTGGCGCGCCAGGCGGCGGCGGACGGTCTCGCGCAGTGGCACGCCGGCCAGGGGCTCGACCTGGAGCGCGGACCGCTTTGCGTGTGGCTCCTCGTGCGGTTGGCCAGGGAACGGCACTGGTTCCTGCTCAATCTCCACCACACCATCGCCGACGGCTGGTCGATTGGGGTGCTCGCGCGTGAGTTGGGCGAGCTGTACGCCGCGGCGGTCGAAGGGCGGCCCGGCCAGTTGCCGGAGCTGCCGATCCAATACGCGGACTTCGCGGTCTGGCAGCGCCGGTGGCTGGCGGAAACGCAGGAGCAGGAGCTTGCCTATTGGGAGTCCAAGCTGGGCGGGGAGATCGCCTCGGCCGAGCTGCCCACCGACCGGCCGCGTCCCGCCATCCAGACCTTCCGCGGCGGGCGTTGCCTGCGGGAGCTGCCGGAGGATCTGACAGCGCGGCTCAAGCGCTTCAACCGCGCGGAGGGCCTGACGCTCTTCATGACGCTCCTGGCCGCGATGCAGGCGCTGCTTTCGCGGCACAGCGGCGAAAACGACGTGGCCGTCGGCGTCCCCGTGGCCGGCCGGCAGTGGGTGGAGACGGAAAACCTGATCGGCTGCTTCCTCAACACCCTCGTGCTGCGCACCGACACATCGGGGCAGCCGAGCTTCCGGGAGCTGGCGGCGCGGGTGCGGGCGGTGACGCTCGACGCCTACTCGCACCAGAGCGTGCCGTTCGAAGCCGTCCTCGCCCGTCTCGGTCTGCGCCGCGATCTGTCGCGGACTCCCCTGTTCCAGGTTCTGTTCAACCTGCTGAACCTGCCCGCGACCGAGCTGTCGCTGCCCGGTCTCGAGCTGCGGGCGCTGATCCCGGCCGAGGTCGAGTCGAAGCTCGATCTGACGTTCTACATCTCGGAGGCCGAGGCAAGGATCGGGATCAACCTGGTCTACAACGCCGACCTCTTCGACGCGGCGCGCATGGAGGACCTCCTGGCGCAGCTCGAGCTGTTCCTCGACGAGGCGCTGGAAAAGCCAGAGGAGCCGGTGACGGGTCTGCCGCTGGTGACCGCGGCGATGCGGCAGGTGCTCCCCGATCCCACCCTGGCGCTCGACCGGAGCTGGATCGGCAGCGTCTACGAGCTGTTCGCAGCGGCGGCGGCGCGGGCTCCGGAGCGGGCGGCGGTGGCCGATGCCTCCAATGCCTCCGACACCGCCGGGGTCCGGACCTACGGCGCTCTCCTTGAGGCGAGCCGGCGGGTGGCGGGGTGGCTCGCGGCGCGAGGGGTGCGGAAGGGAGATCCGGTCGCCATCCTGGCCGTCCGGACGGCGCCGCTCGTCGAGGCGGTCCTGGGAGTGCTCGGCGCCGGCGCAGCATTCGTGATGCTCGACTCCGCCTACCCGCCGTTGCGGCAGCTCGAAATGCTCCGTCTGGCATCGCCCCGGGCGTGGATTTCGTTCGCAGGGGAAGCCGGGGCGATCTCTGCCGAGGTGCGGTCCTGGTTGCAGGAGGCCGGATGCCCCTGCCTGGAGCTCCCTCCGGGCGGTGCGGCTGCCGTCGCGGAGCTTGCGCCGTTCGCCTGCGAAGCGCCCGAGGTGCGCGTCGGTCCGGAGGACCTGGCCTGCATCGGCTTCACCTCGGGATCGACGGGAGGACCGAAAGGGGTTTTGGGACTCCACGGGTCGCTGTCGCACTTCCTGCCGACCCACTGCCGGATGTTCGGTCTCGGTCCGGACGACCGCTTCTCGCTGCTTTCGGGGCTGGGCCATGATCCGCTCCAGCGGGAGATCTTCACCCCGCTCTACCTGGGCGGGACGATCGCCGTGCCGGATCCGGCCGACTACGGCCTCAGCGGCCGGTTGGCGGCGTGGCTCTGCCGGGAGCAGGTAACGGTGTCGCACCTGACGCCGACGCTCGGCCAGCTCCTGACCGAGCTGCCTGCGGACGGAACACGGGAGCTGGTGCCGAGCCTGCGCCGGGTGCTGCTGGTGGGCGAGTCGTTGACGCGCAAGGACGTGGCCCGTCTGCGCGCGCTGGCTCCCGGGGTGACCTGCGTCAATCTCTATGGCTCGACGGAAACGCAGCGGGCCGTGGGGTATCACCCGGTGACCGCGGAGGAAGCCGAGGCAACCGCGGGGATGACGGAGCGGGCGCAGCAAGTGTTGCCGCTGGGGCGCGGAGTGCCGGACGTGCAGCTCCTGGTGCTCCCCCCGGGAGGCGGGCTCGCCGGATTGGGTGAGCTGGGCGAGATCGCGGTGCGGAGCCCGCATCTGGCGCGAGGGTATCTCGGCAACCCGGAGCTGACCGCGCAGCGCTTCCAGGTCAATCCGTTTACTGGCGAGCCGGCCGACCGGATGTACCGCACGGGCGACCTCGGCCGCTATCGGGCCGACGGCGAAGTGGTGTTCGCCGGCCGTCTGGACCAGCAGGTCAAGCTCCGCGGCTTCCGGATCGAGCTGGGGGAGATCGAGGGCGTGCTGGTGGGGCTGCCGGGAGTGTCCGAGGCGGTGGTGCTGTTGCGCACCGATCTGCCCGGAGGAGCGGGTCTGGTGGCGTACGTCCGGACAGATGAGGGGCGGGAGCTGTCGCTGCGCAGCGAGCTCGAAGCCCTCCTGCCGTTCTACATGGTGCCCACGGCCTTCGTGCGGCTCGACAAGCTACCGCGGACGGCCAACGGGAAGATCGACCGGCGGGCGCTCCTGCGGATCACGCCGGAGGTGGGAGCAGCGGCGGTGCAAACCCCGCCCCGGACACCCGCCGAGGAGCTCCTGGCGGGGATCTGGTCCCAGGTGCTCGGAGTCGAGCAGATCGGAGTGGAGCAGAGCTTCTTCGAGCTGGGAGGTCATTCGCTGCTCGCCACCCAGATGGCGTCGCGCGTCCGGGATGTGTTGGGCGTCGAGCTGCCGCTGCGGAGTCTGTTCGTGACTCCGACGTTGGAGGGTCTGGCCGCGGAGATCGAACGCCTGCGGGCCGGCGCTCCGGAGCTGCCGACGATCGCCTCCTTCCGCCACGACCGCAGCACGCCGCCACCGTTGTCGTTTGCCCAACAGCGCTACTGGACGGGGCGGCATCTCGAAGCGCGCTCGGTGGCCTCGACGATTCCGATGCTGATGCGCCTTGCAGGCCCGCTCGACGTCCTCTGTCTGCGCCAGGCGATCGCGGCGGTCGTCAATCGTCACGAGCTGCTGCGCACGAGCTTCCGGGAGGGGCCGGACGGTCCGGTCCAGGTCATCCATCCAACAGTGCCCCTCGCCCTCCCCGAAGTCGACCTCTTACAGCTCGGAGCGGTGGAGCGGCTGGCGGAGGTGCAGCGGTTCAGCGTCGTCGACGGCCGGTTGCATTTCGACTACGAGCGCCCACCGCTTTTCCGCGCGACGCTCTTCCGCTGCGCGGCCGAGGAGCACATCCTGCTCTTCACCATCCATCACGTCGCCTCGGATTGGTGGTCGGGCTCGGTTCTGCAGGGCGAGGTGGCGGCGCTCTACCTCGCCTTCCGCGCCGGCCGGCCGTCCCCCTTGCCGCCGCTCCCCGCGCAGTTCCAGGACTTCGCACGCTGGCAGCGGCGCCTCTCCGCCGAGGAGGCGCAGGCCAGCCAGGTGACCTTCTGGCGCGAGCATCTGCGTGGCGCCGTGCCGATCGATCTCAGAGCCGGCCGGCCGCGCCCCCTCCGGCGGACGTTCACCGCCGGGAGCCAGGAGATCTGGGTGCCGCAAGACCTCGAACGGAAGCTCGAGGTCTTGTCGGCCCGGCAGGGGGCGACCCTGTTCATGACGCTTCTCGCCGCCTTCACAGCGCTGCTGCATGGTGAGACCGGGCAGGACGACCTCGTCGTGCCGTGCAGCTTCGCCAACCGCAACCAGCTCGAAACGGAGTCGCTGATCGGCAACTTCGCCACCGCTCTGCCGCTGCGTACGCGGCTCTCGGGCGCGCGGACCTTCCGTGAGCTCTTGCAACGGGTGCGCGAGGTGACGCTTCTGGCGCACGATCATCCGGACATCTTCTGGGAGCCGGTGGTGGAGGGCATGAGCTTCCTGGAAGAAGGAGACCGGGGAGGGCTCACCACGTTCCGCATCCTGTTCCAACTCGTCAAGGTGGCGCCCGCGGGCCAGGCTCCGGCCGTCTCGGACCTGCGCATGACTCGGCTGCCTGTCGATACCGGCAAGATCCGTCTGGATCTGAGCCTCTTCCTCTCCCAGGCAGACCGCCTCGCCGGGCGTTTCCGCTACAACCGCGACGTGCTCGACGAGGCGAGGGTCCTCGCAATGCGCGACCGCCTCCTGCGGATTGTCGCCGCCGTCGCGGACGACCCGGATTGTCCGCTCGCCGAGCTGCCGCTCGCGGACGCTCTGCAGAAGGAGAACGAGCTCGCGCTGGCGGTGTCGGACAACGAGGGCGGCTGGGGGATCCAGGACGACTGGGCTGAATGAGGTTTGAAAACCTGGAGGCCAGTGGGCTGGATTAAGGTGCAAGTTATCTAGTCCGGGGTCGGGTTTAGGTGGTATCGCGGGTTCTCCCGCCCAACAGTTATTTCATTATCATGGTTGTGAAGTCTCGGAAGTTGCATGCGTTTAGATAGGAAGGAAACAGCTTATCTCGATTGAATCTCTGAATCAGATTATTCCTCTCGTTGTCGAGAACAGCCAAGTCAACATAAGGGACTAAGCTTAGCTGTAGGATGTCTCCCATGTCGGACAGTTTGCCAGTCTTCTTCTGTACATAGTACTCAACGAAGATGGCTAGCGCCTGAATGTAAGTAGACCTGAATCTTTCAATGATAATTCCTTCCCTTCTACCCTCTGCGTTAGCGGCAGCGAGGGCTCGGCGCAGGAACTCTTGGTGTTCAGGGAAGAGCATGCTCAGGACGCTGGACTGCATAAACATCTGCCTCTCAACGGGAGAGTACTTGCCCTCCTTCTCGGGCTGGAAAAGCTCTCTTTTATCTAATATGGCCCGGTACGTTTCGCCGTTAAGATTTCTGAAGTTACGCTCAAACTCCGTGATCTTTCCCTTGAGATGCAAAGACAGGGCATTCGCTAGGTCACCAGATGAAAATGAGTGATCAGAAGAAGAGAAGCCTACCGGAAGAGAGGCGATTTCATTCGGGTAGTTGGCTACCTCTTTGGCCGCGATCTTATCGGAATTCTGCGCAATACAGAATGGGACAGAAGATACAAAAGACACGACCTCAGACCAGCGCTTTGGCCATGAGACAATTTCCATTAGATTTAGTGAGCCAATTACGAGGACGAAATTTTCATTCGCGATGTAAGTTCTAGTAGCTTCTGCAAGCGCAGCATCAGAAACCACTCGAACGGTGGCGAAGGTGTCGAGATAGAGAAACCGTTTTCCCATCATTCAAGCCGCGACGTGTTCCGGGATCCTGTGTAATTCGGTCCGTAGCTTTCTTTCCGCGTGCCATAGATCATGTGCATTCTGCAGCCGGAGCCAGAAAGCGGCACCGTTGCCGCAGAAACGCCCGAGCCGTACAGCCATCTCCGGCGAGACGGCGGAACGTTTGGCGAGGATCGAATGTAGCATCTGCCTGGAGATAAGCAACTGACGCGCCGCTTCAGAGACGGTGAGATTGAGGGCCGGGAGAACGTCCTCTCGCAGGATCTCCCCGGGGTGGGCCGGCTCCATTGCAGGCGGTTGATTTGCGAGATGTTCGGCCATGGGTCGAATCTCTCTAAGCTGTGCTCGCCTTGAACCTCTCCCGATGGATGGAGAGGTCGTCAATTGGCGGCTCCTCCTCCCGTCCGACGTGTCTATCATCCAATTCTCCGGCCGTCTCATAATCGACCACCCGCACCACCTCTTCACCTTCCTTGATCAACCGAATCTGTACAATTGCACCCAGAGCCCGCGCCCATTTCGCCATGGTGCTCAACTGGAAGTTGCCAGCCGATCCGTTGAGCACCTTGGTGACATACTCGGGAGAGGTGCCAATCCGCTTGGCAAACTCGGCGCGCGAGATTCCAAGCTCATTGAGCAGGCGATGGAAATCGTTCTCAAACCCCATACGCGCAAGGGTGACCCAATGCGAGGACGGGTGTTCGTCGTTCACTTCTTCGGCGCTCATTCCTTTTCGTCCTCGGGCCATTGACAGCGGCCAGTCTTATAGGTTTAGGAAGACTGCCCAGGAGCGGGGGAAGCCGCGGGCCTGAAACCGAAGATTTTAAGCAGTGTCGCCCGGAGGCTTTTATCAGTCACAGAGCAAGTCTCTATGATTTCTGATTTTGACACCGTAAAAATTAGTGGCTTGATCACGGACGGCTCCCGTAAACCGGAGGCTTTCCAGTCCGTCACTATAAACGCTCCGAAATGCTTTGCTTGATGTAGACGCGTCGTGATCTCCATTAGCACGACGTCCTTTCTCTCTCGATTTAAAATCTGTGAGCTGATCACTACGGCGGGGCGATTATCGGCGTAAGTTGCATCGTCGGCATAACGAGTGGCTGCATACACTACATCCCCGAATTTATAGCTCTGCATCTTGTTGTGCTCTCGCACGTAACACAAGCTGGCGCCTCGCCTTAATATCCCTTTCGTCCTCTTCTTCGTCTAGCATGTCTCGATAATTTCGGCGAGCTCAGCTTGCCGGTCGGCAGGAAGCTCGCGAATTTTTGCTAGCATCTCTAGAGCCTTGTCGAGGGCAACTCTCGAATCTTGACAAGCATGGTTCAACTCCTCATCTGGCTCCGGGCCAGATCCCGCCGCACGGTCTCCGCATCCGGTGTCCTTGATCCCGAGCCGGGGCCGTCTCGGGCACCCGCGGACATCTGTCATCATACACTATCGTGCGCTGGGGGCCGGCAGTCCCGGCCGGGCATTGAGGACCGTACAATGAGCCCCGGGCCCGCGCTCCGCGGCGTCTTTGCAGGATGCCTGCATTTCCAGATCCAGAATTTTCGCCTGCGTTGGCAGGTGAGTGAGGGTGAAGCCCCGACTGTAGACGCCCGGGTAGATGGCGAAGGGACCGCCGAGATGCCAGAAACGGCAAACGCCGTGTGGTGGTCGATCAACCCCGCGCTCTTCCAGGACGGCGAAGGTGCGGCGCGTCCACGTCAACGGCGTAGGAACGGGCGCCATGCCTATTCCTCCCCCCGCCACGCGCCCAACTCCCTCTCCAGGGTGCCGGCGATCTCCTCTGTACTCGGCCTCTTGCTCCTCCAGGAGGTTCTCGCAGCGCAACAAGACGACCTCCCCGCGTCCGATGGCAGCACGCAGGGTCTTGCTCAACCGGCGCAGCCACACCTTCAGACCGGCGGCGTCCCAGGCCGGGTGCGGGCGGAGCAACTTCGTGTTCGCCGTCGGTCATGATGGCGTCCTTTCGTTGGTCGGCGTCCAGAGGTCTTCCCAGCGGCTTGGCGAAGCCGCCAGCTCCGGTGTCGGCTGCTGCTTGACGGCGAGCAGGCAGCGCTCGTAGGCGTAGATCGTGCCGAGCGCATTCTCGAAATCGACCTTCCGGCTGGGGTCAAGCTGCTGGAGGTCGACAAGGCTATCCACCGTGTGAGTCCTGTAGTGCCATCCCTGGGAGCCCCAGGCACCGAGCGGCTTGGGGCAGTCGCAGCGATCGATCGGACCTTGAACAGGCGCGGATTCGTCAAGGCCGAAGCGCTCGGAAAGCCGCGTCAGGAGCGCTTCGAGAGCTGGTGTATTGCCGAGCCTGATCATCGGCGTGAGCCTCCCACCAGTCGAACGGTTAGCCCTTCCTTGAGTCGATCGATCAGCGCCTCGTCTCCGATGTCGGATTCCTTGTCCAAGTTACTGGTGACGATCGTGGGTAGCATGTAGTCATAGCGGTGGGCGATCAGCCGCCCCACGGCCATCCGAGCGTCGCCCTTGTAGCCGCGCCCGAGATCGTCGATAACCAGGCAGTCCACTCTGTTGAAGTGCTCCCATCGGTCCATCTCGTCCCGCTCGCGACGCTCGAAAGCGACAGCAGGAATCTCCGCGGCCGAGATGAACCGCCCGCCTTCCTTGAAGCGCAGCGGCCGCAGGAACCGGTACAGCAGCTCGGCGGCGAGCGTAGACTTGCCGCAACCCCACTTGCCGGCGATCAGCACGCACCAGGGCGAGCCGTTCCAAGCTGCGAGAGCGACATCAGGCTTGTTGGCGCACTTCGGCCAAGCCGCCAGGTCCTGCCAATGGAAGTAGCGCGGCGGAACCGCGCACGCTCGGAGGACTGTCTCGCGGGGCCGATCGAGTCTCGCGCGCATCTCTCGACAATCGGAACATGGCCCAGCGGTGTATTCTCTCGCCTCCATCCACCAAGTCCATTGGCTGCCGAAGACGGCGTGGAGCCGAGGCTCCGAAAGCTTCCTGCCGCAAGCCTCGCACGCCAACGCTTCGAGCCGCTGCCATTCCAGATCCTTCTTGGCCTGGCACGCGTCGCAGAGAGGGTAATCGGGAAGGGCGACCGTAGTCCCGCAAAGGCGGCACATTGGAGTCGCTGGTGGCTTCGACCGAACTGATACTTCTTGCAGCATCTGGTTCACCTCTTTTTCAAGTTGAACTTTTCGGGAACAGGGAGCCGTTGTAGCTCTCCAGGCTCTCGCGTGAGCTTCCGGGGCTCCATGCCGGCGGCGAGCGATCGCCGCTCCGGGGCGTCGGTTTCTCCTGGAAGTCTTCGGGAAAAACGGTGCCCTGATGCCGGCTCTCGATAGCCCGCTCCACGCACTCGATGGCGAAGTCGAGACCTTTTGCGGCGGCGAGCTTTTCGAGCTTGCTGAGCTGTGCCTCGATTTGGCTCTGGCTCGGCTTGGCGCCCGTACGTCCTGGCTCGGCCCTCTCCCTGATCCGCCGTTCCCAGACGTCACGGAAGGCGGGAGTGTCGAGCGCTTCAGGGACCGGCACAGAGCGAGGATCGAAAGACTTGGCGGAAGCCTTCGGGGAAGCCTCTGTTATCGGCTCTGTTATAGCTTTGTTATGCCCAAGCCCCTGCAAGCCCCCCTCTGCACTCCCCCTCCTACACTCTTCTGTAGAAGATTCCTCTGTGGGTAGATCCTCTGTAGGAGAAGGAACTGGAACTGCAACTGCAAGGTTATCTTTTGTTATGCCGTCTGTTACACCCTCTGTTATCTCGGGTGTTATAGCTGTGTTATCCGCCTGTTTCACCTCTGTTATCGGCTCTGTTATAGCTTTGTTATGCCCGGCCCATCGACTGACCATGCCAGCTCTTCCAGCCGCCGCCTTTTTTTCGCGGTTCTGGGCTTGCTTGCCGCGCTCTTCTTCGAGCCGCGGATTCACCAGACCCGACCCCGAGGAGTTGGGCTCGAAGCACTCCGAGACCCCCTGCCAGATCTGCGAGAACTCCTCGGCACCGACGCCGCAGAGGCGGGCGAGCTTCCCCTCGTCGTCAGGCAGAACGCCGTTCAACCATTGGCAGGACAAAAGGGTGATATAGGCGCCACGCTCGGCCATACTCATGAGCATGACCCGAGACGAGGAAAGGAAGTCCTTCGGGTACCACAAAAAGGCGGGAGCGTTGGCTGGTCGGGCCATCCCTAGAAGACCTCATCCTCGGCCAGCGCGTGATCCCAGAAGTCATGGACTTCGAAGACCGTGCCGGTGTCGGTTTCGACCGCGTCGATGAAGCCATGACACCCAGGACCACCTGCCGATAGCAGAGCCTTCAGGAGGTCGCCGGGAGCGCCGTCCCATTCAGCCGCTTCCTCGACCTCCGCCTGGGTATTGAACCTCGGATTGCCTCTCGCGTAGGGCGTTTGCCAGAGCGCCCTCTTGTACGCGGCCTCCCAAAGGAGGCCGAGATGCCCGACGGCCATCACCTTGCCGCTGACCTTGAGCTTGCCCGGCCTTTCGACGGCTTCGAGCGTCGCGGCCAAGCACAAGAACTTCTCGTGAGTCCAGAGAGTGGGCTGTATCACCGGAATCCTCCAGTACCTTTAGGCCGCGGGTCCGGTCTCGCACTCCCAGAGGAACCTTTGAAGCTCACTGAGCCGATAGAAGACACGAGATCCAACCTTCAAGTAACGCAACTTGATATTGCGACACCTCCAAATCGCTAAAGATCTGATGCTTGATCCTGAGAATCCTCTCGGCTTCCCTAGGTGTGCAGATCGGGTCATCGTCCGCACTTGGGACTGATCCACTACTGGCGTTGGTGGTGAAACTGAGGGTCATTTTCTGGCTGCTCCTTTCCTCTGCCTTAATCGACAGTTGCACAACTTTCCCGGGATTGCAAGAGAAATTTCCGGCCGGCCGGTTGATCGTTCCGGCCGGCCGGATTGTCCTCACCAAATTTGAGGAAACCTCTGGTTGACCGTCGTCAACCTGTGGTTGACTGCTCGTCTTCCTGTAGAAGACAAACCGCCTCCAGGGCTGTGTTCGCTGCTGTCGTACATCTTCCCCAGGAGATTGTCCGCAACACGCGGACAGTACGATGGCAGCGGACGCATTGAAAAGGTTTGAACATCCTCCGAATTATCGTGGTTTTAATCCACAAAATGTGGCCCTCTGTCTTCCTGTGGCAGACAACGCCCCGTTGACAGGCAACCCAGCGCCGCGTCCACGAAGGTAGACTTGCGACATGCCAGAGCGCGCGCTTCGCCTGTGTCCCTCATGCCGCAAACTGGTCTCGGGCCGCTGCATGACCTGCAACCAGGTCCGTCAACGCCAGGTTGACGACCGGCGCGGCTCGCGGCAGTCCAGGGGGGTACGGAGCTGCACACGAGCGACGGCGAGCCCGCATCTTGGGCGCGCGATCCGATCTGCTGCGCGTGCAGCCTGGCTGCGTCCACGGTGGCGGACCACGCCGTCCCCGTCGTCCAAGGCGGGGCCTGGAGCGAAGAGAACGGGCAGGGGATGTGCGGCCCCTGCCACGATCAGAAGCGAGCCCGCGAGGGACAGCTCTATCCTCGCTTCGAGGACTGGCTCGCCGGCCGCGGGCTCGTCCAGGCTCAGGGCGAGCGCCGCGCCGAGTTGTGGGTTCAGTTCCTGAAGGTGATCGGCGTCCCGCTACGCCTGTTGCCCTGAGACCTGCGCAAGCTGCGACGCAGGTGCGTGCGCATGCGGGTGCACTGCGACGCAGGCCCTGCGCAGCCTGCGTGAGTCCCCTGCGCAGCTCCAACGCAGCCCCCCTCGGAGCTGGATGCAGCCAGCTCGTGAGCTGGCTCAAGCCGACTTCGAGCCAGCTCAGCAGCCAGCTTGAGCTACCAGGGAGCCGGCTCGACCCAGCTTCGAGCCGGCTCCCCATGGGCTGCCTTCCAGCTCGGCAGGCCCTCGCAGGGGTGCTGAGGGGGTGCCCGAGCCCCTCGCAGGGGGGCGGCAGGGGGGGCCACCCCCTCAGCAGGGGCTGCGAAGGCTTGGGCAAGCCTTCGCGAAGACTTGCCCAAGTGGCCCAAGTACTTGCCAAGTACTTGGGCACCACTTCGCGAAGCAGGCAGAGCCTCACGAGACCTCCGGCGAGCTGGGCAGCTTGGAAGACCAGAAGCGCAGCACGCAGGTGACCACGCCGGCCGATCGGCCGCCCAGCCGATAGGAGCCATCGGGAAGCTGGCTGCCAGTCGGAGCGAGCACGTAGCCAACTTCAAGGCGACGTGCTCCGCACCGGCAGCAGGTCCGACCGGCTCGGCGATCACTCGTGCCTGTCGGTGGCGCACCGTCTCGGGAGGCGCAGAAGCGACCAGGGAGCGTCCACAGGCCCAGGCGCCGGCAGGAGCGGCGCCTAACTGAGTTTGGCCGATCGTGCCGCGGGAGGTCGTAGTCCGGAAGCCGAGCGTGTATCCGCCTGCGTTGAACCGACCCTCCGGAAGATCGTTCTCGGCGGCCGAGCCGACGAAACGCACCTGGAGAGACCAACAGACTTCGACAGCCGCTCGGGCTCCAGTTTCAGCTTGAACTTCAGACATGGCGACGTCCTTTCTGCCCGCGGCGGCGGGCGGGTTTGTCGGTGTACTGCTCTTCGAGCTCGTCCTGCCAGCGCCGGATCCGTCCGCCAGCCGACCCGGCCGCTCCCGAGAGTGACCGGCCGGGGCACATACCCGCCGCGGACGGCTCGCTTCAAGCTGCTCTCCGAGATGCCGAGGATTTCGAGCACCTCCCGCCGGCTGAGATACCGGGGGATGCCACGCACCGTGTCCGGGCCAAACTCAGGCACGGGCGTCCTCCTCTCCAGGGAAGAAGATGGCCGCGTAGTGAGCGCGGGCCTCAGGGGGGAAGCCTTCGACGTCGAGGAGCTGGTGGGCGGCCTCAGCGATTTCGTGGGGCTCGTCTACCAGGGTCAGCAACTCCAGGACGATGACGTGCGTGTAGTCGAAGACCTTAAGATCCGCAGCCTCTTGAAATGCTGGTTTGACGGCTCGTAGCCGTTTACCCATGATGTAGGCATTGGCCGCGAGTCTCTGCGCCGGCCAATCGAGGACCAGACCCAAGCCCGACAGCCACTCCGGGAAATCTCGCCGCGTCGCGGTGTCCATGAGTCGCTCCTGGAGCCTCTCGACCGTCGCGGCTGTCGGCTTGCTCAGGGCGTCCTGAAGATCTTGTTCGAGGCCCTCTGACCACCAGAGGCCACGGCTTGGCTGGCCAGAGCGATCCCGATCATCGACCGGTACGCCGGTCGCCCCCAGGGAGACCCAAGGACCGACGCAGTACGCGAGGTGGTGTAGCGGGTGACGATGGGCGACCTCGTAATCGGCCTCGCTCGCCGTGCAGCCGGCGGCGACCTCGCAGTCCTCGGCCACCTTCTGCCACTCGACCTCCAGGGCTTCGAGTTGCTTCCAGAGGACCAGGCCGCGCTCGCGGATCGAGTCGATCCGTTGGCGGACGTCCTCAACAAAAGCGAGGGCGTCGGGGTCTAATGTCGGGACCAAGGAAGAGGCCCAGCGGGCGCATAGCTCCCGGAGGGCCTCCTGGTCGGGGGATGGGGGTGGTGGGATGGGATAGAGCTCTGGCATGGGAATCTGACTCCCTTGCTGGGGAAGGGCTCGGTAGGAGTTGGCGCTCCTGCCGAGCCCGTTTTGCTTTCCGGCCATCCGGCACACCCGGACGATCGGCTCGAACGACGGCGAGCGCCGCCCCTGGCGAAGGGCGACAGCAACGCAACACTTGACACGGACTTGACGCGCTACCGGAAACTACCGGGCCGCGATGAGCGGTCGGCAAAGTCGCAACTTGTTTAGTTTGAGGAATTTACGGCTGGAGCCGACGCCCGGATTTGAACCGGGGACCTGCTGATTACGAATCAGCTGCTCTACCGCTGAGCTACGTCGGCTTGGCGGACGGGGAAAGGACTTCCCCGAAGCGACGCGTATTGTAGGGTACAGACCCCTGACCGCGCAATGGAAATCTCAGGCCCTGCTCACGGCTCAGCCTTGACTCAGCTTCCGGGCGATCTCGGTCATCCGGGCCAGGTGGTGGTCGTCGTGCTCGGCGGTGAAGAGGGCCATGTCGATTACCCGCATGGGTTGGTGCAGGCGCGGATGGCGGGCGGTGATGGCGAGCAGGTCCGGGTCCCAGGCGTCGAGCCGGGCGACGAAGCGGTTGCGCTCGCGGCGGAAGCTGGCCAGGAGGTCAGTGAGAGGATGGTTGTTGTAGTGCGCTTCCCAGGTCTTCCGGTTGGTGATGTCGGCGGCGCGCAGGACTTCGGCTCCGGCCAGGAAGTCGTCCAGGCGGGCGCTGTGGATCTCGTCGAGGTCCAGCAGGTGCCCGATGTGCTCCTGGATCGACCAGGCGTCGCCGTCGCGGTGGGTGAGGAGGGCGGCGGGCAGGTCCCGGACTTTGTCCTCAATGCGGGCGGGCGTGCCGCGGAGGCGCTCGATGACGGTGGGGAAGAGATGCTCCGGCATGTCGAACCGGAAGGTGCGGTCGGTCCAGCGGGATGGCATGTGGAGATCATACTCGCCGGGCCGCAGGTCCGCAGCAGCCCGGCGAGCGGAGGGGTCAGTTGGCGCCGAGGCGGCGGGCGTCGATGACCTGGGCGCCGTTCGCGTAGCTCTCCCAGGAGAGCAGGTAGCTTCCGGTGCCATTGGCGCCGATCGAGGTCCGGCGAAAGTTGTTCTGGACGCGGTGCTCGGTGATCCAGGCCGGGGCTCCGACCATGTTCCCGAGGACGTCGATCTCCACCGCTGCCATCCCGAACGCCGGGGAGCCGTCGGAGGGCCAGCCGAGCCAGCTCAGCAGGTAGTGGCCGCCCGGAGTGGGGGCCAGAGCGGGTGCGATCTGGGCGACATCATAGCCAACCCCCTTGGCGAGGGTGAGCTGCGGACCGACCAGGCCGCCGCGGGAGCCCACGGCCTGGGCGAAGATGCGAGACTGCCTGCCGTCGGTGAGGTCGCCCTGCCAGGCCACCAGGTAGCTGCCGTCCGTGGCGGAGGCGACAGCCGGCCGGCGCTGGCGCCCCTTGGTGGTGGAGTTGACGCGGAAGACAGGACCGATCCCCTGGCCGGCAGGGTCGACGATGCGGGCGAAGATTCCGACGTCGGTGCCGTCCGAGGCCTCCCAGGCGACGAGCTCGGTGCCCAGAGCGCTCGCAGCGCCGACGGGGTGGGCGCCGGCGGTGGCGTCGTTGATCCGGATCTGGTTGCCGGTGAGGGCGCCGGTGGCGCTCACGGTGCGGACGAAGATGCCGCCGTCATCGCTCTGCCAGGTGACCAGCAGGTCGCCCTTGCCGCGCGGGATCAGTTGTGGCGAATGCTGGAAGGCGGCGGTCGCGCTGTTGACGCGCAGGCGCGTACCAGCCGGATTGCCGTTGGCGTCGAAGCGCTGCAGGAAGACGTTCTGACTGAGGACGGTGCGGGTCTCGATGAACGGCGAGCTCTGCACGTCTTCCAGCCCTTCGGTCCAGGCGAGGAGGAATCCACCGCCCGCCAGGAACGCCAGGGAGGGCTCGCGGCGGGTCCCCAGCTTCTGCTCTTCCGAGCCGCCGGACCACGGATCGTTGGCCGCGAGGGTCAGCTCGGCGCCGGACGGAGTTCCGTCCGCATTCATAAACTGGCCGCGCAGGCCCTTCTGGTCGTTCTCCCAAGCCACCAGAGCGCGCCCACCGGGAGCGAACTCCGCGACTGGGTTCTGCTGCCGGAAGTCGGTCCGGCTGTTGACCTGAAGCTCGTGTCCCTGCGGCGCGACCGCACCGAATGCCGGCAGTGCGAGAAGGGCCAGCGAGGCGGCTACCCATCCTTGGAGCGTCTGCGATTTCATTGCGCGTCCTCCTGAAGCCACTAAAAGCTTCTACCCCTTAAGTCTAACTCTTCGGAGGCCGGATGGGGAGGTCTTTTTGATTTCTTTGTGGGCCGGTCCTACGCCGTCGCCCGCCGCCTCTCTTCGGGTTGGACCTCTTCCATCTCCACCGAGACCAGCTTCGAGACGCCCTTCTCTTCCATGGTGACGCCGTAGAGGGTGCCGGCGACTTCCATGGTGAGCTTGTTGTGGGTGATGACGATGAACTGGGTGTTCGACGACATCTCGCGCAGGACGTCCACGAAGCGGGTGGTGTTGACGTCGTCGAGCGGCGCGTCGACCTCGTCGAGGATGCAGAAGGGCGATGGCTTGCTGCGGAAGAGGGCGAAGAGGAGGGCGATGGCGGTCAACGCCTTTTCGCCGCCCGACATGAGCATCAGGTTCTGCAGCCGCTTGCCCGGGGGACGGGCGAGGATTTCGATGCCGCTTTCCAGGGGATCGGTCTCGTCGAGGAGGCGCATCTCGGCTTCGCCGCCGCGGAAGAGGCGGGCGAAGGTCTCGCCGAAGGCTTTGTTGACCTCGCGGAAGGTCTCGTTGAAACGCTCGGCGGAGGCCTCGTTGATCTCCTTGATGGTCTTGCGCAGGCTGTCCACCGAGTTGGCGACGTCGGCGCGCTGCTCGGTGAGGAACTTGAAGCGCTCCTCCTGCTCGTCGTGCTCCTGGACGGCGAGGACGTTGACCGGTCCGAGGCGCTCCAGGGCGGCCTTGCAGCGCGCCAGCTCGGCCTCCTGCTCGGCGAGGTCGTCGAGTGGCTCGTCCGGCGCTTCAGGGAGGGTCTTCTCGAAGTGCTCCTGGAAGGTGAGGGCGAGGTGCTCGCGGTCCTGGCGCAGGCCGGCGTGGGCGACGCGGTGCTCTTCGATCTCGGTGCGCACGCTGTCGCGGCCTTCGCGGCTGCCGGCGATCCGCTCTTCGAGGGCGCGGACCTCGTCGCGCAGCCGGTCGAGCCGGTCCTGCTCGCCGAGCACGCCTTCCTCGGCGGTGGCGCGGTGCTCCAGGGCGTGTTGCAGATCGTGCTCGGCCTTGCCGATGGCGGCTTCGAGCTCGGTGCGGCGGACGGCCAGCTTGTCGGCGTCCTCGCGCCACAGGGCGACCTGCTTGTGGCCGCGCTCGATCTCGCCGCGCACGCGGTTCTGCTCGCGGTCGTGCGATTCCAGGCGCTCGTCGAGGAGGGCGAGGCGGCCGCGGCGGCCGGCGCTCGCGGTGCGCAGGGCTTCGCGCTCGGTCTTGGCGGCTTCGAGCTCGGCCTGGGCGCGGTCGAAGCCTTCCTGGAGGGCGGCGTTGCGCTCTTCGGCGGCGGCCAGCTCTTCCTGGATCTGCCGCCGCCGCTCGTCGACGCGCTGCAATTCGCGGGCGATGGCTTCCTGCTCGCCGGCCAGCGTGTCGCGTTCGGCGGTGAGGCGGCGGTGGCGGGCGGCGAGGTCTTCCTGGCGGGCGCGGCCGACGGCGAGCTCCTGGCGGAGCTGGCCGATCTCGCCCTGGAGGCGGTTCGACTCCTTGGCGAGGGCGGCGCGCTCGGCGACCAGCCGTTCGAGGTCGGCGGTGACCTCACGGATCTGCTGCTCGAGCTGCGGGATGCTCCTGGCGAGGCTCGCCAGCTCGCTTTCGCGCTCCAGGACGCCCGGGGTCGCCACCTCGCCTTCGACGTGGAAGGTGCCGGCCTGCACCCAGACCCCTTCGCGGCTGAGGAACGCGAAACCGGGATGGCTGCGGGCGAGGCGCTCGGCGTCTTCGGCGGTGCGCACCAGGAAAGCCGGTGGCAGCGCGGTGGCCAGCTCTTCGGGCAGGCCGAGCGCCTCGCCGAGGGAGAGGACGACCGCCGCGTCATCCACCATGGGGTGGACGGTGTCGAGGTCCCCGGGCCGGCGCTCGATGACGACGGCGGCGGAGCGGCCGGCGAGGCCGCGGGCGAGGTCGAGCGCGCTCTGGCCGGGATCGAGGATGACGGCGTCGGCGAGGCCGCCGAGATAGATGTCGAGGCTCCGCTCCCATCCTTCGAGGGCGTGCGCCTGCCCGGCGAGGAAGGTGGGGGAGGGGATGCCCGCCGCGGCGAGCGCCTTCTCCAGGGCGGCGCGGCGCTGGGCGTGGGCGCGCGACAGCTCGGAGAGGATGCGGTGGCGCTGGCGGGCGCCGGAGAGCTGGTCTTCGAGGCCGCGCTTGCGCTCGGTCGCCTCGGCCTCCCGCCGCATGGTGGTTTCGAGCGCGGTGCCGACTTTCTCCTGCTCGCCGGTCTTGCGGTCGAGCGCCTCGTCGGTGGCCGCCACCTTGCTCTGCGCCATCTCCAGGGCTTCGGCGGCCTGCTTCAGCTCGTGGGTCTTCTGCGCCGACTCCTGATCGAGATGGTGGCGGCGGAAGTTGCCGCGTTCCAGCTCCATCTGCGCCTGCTGGGCGCGCTGGCGGTGGCCGTTGATCTCGTCGACGGCGCGCAGCAGCTCGCCGCGCATCCCGTCGACGCGCGCCGCCACCTGTTGCAGGTCGCGCTCGGCGGCGGCGATCTGCTGATCGTCCTGGTCGACGGCGAGGGCCGCCTGCTGGCGCTCGGCGGCGAGCTCCTGCCGCCGTTCGTCGAGCAGGGCGAGGGTGTCGAGGTAGCCCTGGATCTCCTGCTCGCGGCGCTCGGCGAGGCCGCGCCCCTGCGCCGCCCGCTCGCCGATCTCCTGCACGGTCTGCCGGTTGGCCTTCAGGAACTCCTGCCGCCCTTCGATGGTGGCGGCCAGCTCGGCCACCCGCTGGTGGCGCTCGGCGACCTTGCGGGCCAGCTCGTCGAGGCGCTCGCGGCCGGCGGCGAGCGCCGCCTCGTCGCGGTGCAGGTCGGCGGCGAGGCCGGCTTCGCGGGTGCTCGCCTCCTCGATCTTCCCCTTGAGGTCGGCGAGACGCGCGAAGAGCGAGGACCAGCGGCCGAGGAGGACCATCTCCAGGAGCTGCCGGTACTCCACTTCCTTCTCTTGATAGCGGCGCGCGGCGCCGGCCTGCCGCTTCAGGGAGCGCAGGGCGCGCTCGACCTCGGAGACCACGTCGTCGATGCGCAGGAGGTTGGCGGTCGCCTCCTGGAGCTTCACTTCGGCGATGCTCTTGCGCGCCTTGTAGCGCGTGATGCCGGCCGCCTCCTCGATGAGCTTGCGGCGCTCCTGCGGCTTGCCGGAGAGGATCATGCCGATCTTCCCCTGCTCGATCACCGAATAGGCGCGGATGCCCAGGCCGGTGTCCATCAGCAGGTCCTTGATCTCCTTCAGGCGGACCAGCTTGCCGTTCAACCGGTACTGGCTCTCGCCGCCGCGGAAGACCCGGCGGCAGATGGAGATCCGGCCGTCTTCCGAGTGCGGGAAGCCGGTCTCGGTGCGCAGGACGAGGTTGCATTCGGCCATCCCCAGCGGCTTGCGCTGCTCGGAGCCATTGAAGATGACATCTTCCATGGTGCCGCCGCGGAGCGTCTTGGCGCTCTGCTCGCCGAGGACCCAGGTCATGGCCTCGGAGAGGTTGCTCTTGCCGCAGCCGTTGGGGCCGACGATGCCGGTGACACCGCCCGCGAACTCGACGGTCACCGGATCGACGAAGGATTTGAAGCCTGAGATCTCGAGACGTTCGACTTTGAGCATCTGCGTGGAGTGCCTCCGTCAGGTCCTGAGAATCCTAACTCGAACCCCAGCGCTTGGGAAGTCTTGGATGCGGACCACAAGATGTGGTAGGACGCTGCCGGCGGTTGCCTCTCCCCTCCGGCTGTGAGACTCTCTGGGCCTTGACCGAGCTCGCCCCCGCCGCGGCTTTTCTGTCGTTCCATCTGCTGGCCCTGCTTTTTCTGACGGCCACCGTCTATGTGACGGGGCGGCTGATCACCCGCTGGCTGCCCGGCGAGGAGGAGGGAGGAGATGGGGACGCCTGGGGGGGCTTCGGTGTTTTCGGCGTGGCCGTGGCAGTGGGGCTGGGGATCTGGGGCAGCCTGGGTCTTCTGCTGGGCTTCGCCGGTCTCCTCTCGCGTGGTCCGCTGCTCGCCGTCCTGGTTGGAGCCCACGTCGCCGGCCTCGGGGTCTGGCGGGAGATCGTGCAAGGCGCCCGGTCTTTCTGGGCTGGAGAGGGACGCCGCCGGCGCCTGCTGAGCTTGCTCGGGCTCGCGGTCGTGCTGGCGCCGCTCCTCGCGCTCTCCTTCTATCCTCCGACGGCGTTCGACGAGACGCTGTACCACCTTCCCTTTGCCCGTGCCTTTGCCCGTACCGGCGGCGTTCCGTTCCTGCCGGAGCTGCGGGTGCCGGTCTTTCCGCAGCTCGGCGAGCTGGTCTTCGCCGAGGTGCTGCTGCTGGCGGACGACGTCGCCGTCCACGGGGTCGAGCTGCTGGCGACGGTGGCGGCGGCGGCGCTGCTGGTCGGGTGGGGGCGGAAGGCGACCGGAAAAGGGTGGGCCGGCTGGCTGGCGGCGGCGATCTGGCTGGGCAATCCGATCGCCGTGTACCTGTCGGGAACGGCCTACCTGGAGCCCGGGCTGGCGCTCTTCGCCACCGCGGCGATGTACGCGCAGGAGCGCTGGCGGGAGGCGGAATCGCGCGGCTGGCTGGCCCTCAGCGCCGGGCTTGCCGGCGCGGCGGCGGGCACCAAGTACCTGGGGCTGATCTTCATCGGTCTGGTCGTGCTGTTCGCCATGGTCGCCTCGCCGCGGTGGCGCCGGGTCTCGAACAGCGCGCTGGTGCTCCTCGTCGCCGCAGCCGTGGCGGGACCCTGGTACGCCCGCATCATCTACTACACGGGCAATCCGGTTTTTCCGTTCTTCGCCGGCTTGCTCGGCGCGCCGACGGTATGGGATGCGGGGTGGCCGCAGGTGCACCGGAGCCTTCTCGAACGCTTCGGCGCCTTCGTCCGCATCCCCTGGTCGGTGGTGTTCGAACGCCGCGACGTGGGGTATCAGCCGCCGCATTCGCCGGTCTATCTGCTGGCGTTGCCCCTCCTCGCGGTCGGAGCCTGGCGCGATCCGCGGGTGCGCCGGTTGCTGGCCGCCGTGCTGGCCTATGCGCTGCTCTTCATCATCCTGACGCCGGACGCCCGCTATCTCGTGGTCGCGCTGCCGGTGCTCGGCCTGGCGGTCGCCGTGTCGGCCGCGCCGTGGCTCGCTCGCTGGAGCCGCCCGCGTCATGCCGCGGCCTTGGCGGTGATCGTTCTCCTGCCCGGCTGGCTCTACGCCGGCTACCGGCTCGTGCAGCAGGGACCGGTGCCGGCCACGCCGGCCGCGCGCGACCGCTACCTCGCGGAGCGCCTGCCGACCTGGCCCGCCGTCCGTTTCCTCAACCGCACCCGGGGGAGCGCCTACACGGTCTATGCATTCCACGCCGAGAACATGGTCTACCTGGCGCAGGGAAAGCTGCTGGGGGATTGGAACGGCCCCGGCCGCTTTGCGCTGGTGCAGCCGCTGACCCGCGATCCCGCGGCGCTCGCCGCGAAGCTGCGGGACCTCGGCGCGGACTCCATGCTCGTCGTCGACGGTTCCGGCGTGTTCCTGCCGGCTACCGATCCGGAGTTCCGGGCACGCTTCCGGAGGATCTATTCGGACGGCGCCGCGGAGGTGTTCGCGCTGACCACGGCCGGCCCGTGGAACGCCGCTCCCGCGCCACCCGCCGCGGGCGCCGGCTCGCCCAGCAAAAAACCCACGGCACCCGCCGCGGGCGCCGGCTCACCCGCCGTGAAAACCCCCGGGTGAGGCTCCGAACCCGGCTCGTGCGCCTCGTCACCGGCCGGTCCCGGCCCAATACCCGGGAAGCGCGCTCCGGGATCTGGCGGTCGTGCAACACAACCGGCGGGTCGCAACACAAAACCCGTGGGTCGCAACACAAAATCCGTGGGTGACGACTGGGGAGAGGCGGGTGTGGCCGTGGGTGCCGCGGGTGGTGCTGTATCAAGCACGACGCACCCGGCGGACTTTCGGCTACCATGTCCCCGCTTCGTGGAGGCTGAACGTTCAATGTCCGAGACGGCGATCCAGGATCTGTCACCGGCCGACTTCTGCGCCTGGCTCGGCCAGGCGGGGATCCGGCGTTTCTATCTGGTGTGGGATGACGCGGCGGGGGCGGTCCGCGCTTCGCATCCGGCTTTGGAGCCTTTGGCGCGCATGCTCCAGGACGACCGGCGCGATTTCGATCGTCACGAGGGAGTCTTCGTGCAGGCCGCTCCGGACACCGGTGTGCTGCAGTCGGCGGTCGTGCACCGGACCTGCCGCGGCCAGGGGGCTGGTGGGGTCCGCTTCTGGCGCTATGACACGGTCGAGGGTTTTCTGCGCGACGGCCTGCGCCTCTCCCGTGGCATGACCCACAAGAACGCTCTCGCCGGGCTCTGGTGGGGCGGCGGCAAGGGGGTGATGGCGCGGGACACCGGCCGCGCCGGCGATCCGGCCGCGCGGCGGCGGATGTATGAGGAGTACGGCGAGCTGATGAGCAGCTTGCAAGGTTGCTACGTCACCGCCGAGGACGTGGGCACCTCGGTCGCGGACATGGCGGCCGTCTTCTCGCGCACTCGCTTCACCACCTGCATTCCGCCCGGGCTGGGCGGCAGCGGCAACCCGTCGGTGCCTACCGCGCGCGGCGTCGTGCGCGGCATGGAAGCCGCTCTCGCTCACCTCGGCCGGGGGACGCTCGCGGGCAAGACCGTCGCCGTCCAGGGTCTCGGCCACGTCGGCGAGCCGCTCCTCGGCTTCCTGCGCGACAAAGGGGTGGCCCGTGTCGTCGGCTCGGATATCGATCCCAGCCGCGGTGCCGCCCTCCACGCCCTCTTCCCGGATCTCCATCTGGAAGTACGGACCGTCGAGCGCGGCGACAATTCGATCCTGACTGAGCCGGCGGACATCGTGGCACCGTGCGCCACCGGCGGGATTCTGAATCCGCGGACCATCCCGGCCATCCAGGCTCCCATCGTCTGCGGCGCCGCCAACAACCAGCTCGAAGACCCCGAGCGCGACGACCTCCTCCTCCAGCAGCGCGGCATCCTCTATCTGCCCGACTTCCTGGTCAACCGCATGGGAATCGTCAACTGCGCTGACGAGCAGTACGGCTTCGTCGATCCCGATCCGCGCATCGAATCCCACCTCGGCGACTCCTGGGACAACAGCGTCTACAACCTCTCCCTGGACGTCCTGCAAAAGGCCAAGGCCACCGGCGCCACGCCGGCCCGCGTCGCCTTGGACCTCGCCGAAAAGCGCTCCCGGGAGCATCATCCGCTGTGGGGACATCGCGGCGCGCAGATCGTTCGCTCGCTGGTAGCCACGGGGTGGGAGAACGGTTGAGACGGGAGCCGCCTGGTCTGCTCAGGGTTCAGTCCACCCCGAGCTACGTTCAACCTGCCCTGTTCGGGGTTCTACCCACCCCAGGCTACGTTCAGCCTGCCCTGTTTGGGCTTCTACCCACCCCAGGCTACGTTCTACCTGCCCTGTTCGGGGCTCTATCTACCCCGGGCTACGTTCTACCTGCCCTGCTCGGGGTTTTATCCCCCCTCGGGCAGGCTTTGTCCCCCCTCGGGCAGGCACTGTCCCCCCCAGGGCAAGCTCTATCCACCCCAGGGCAGGCACTGTCCCCCCTCGGGCAGGCTCTGTCCCGCCCAGGGCAGGCTCAAGCCCGACGAGGGCAGATTCATTCCTGGGCAGGGCGGATAGACTCCTGAGCGGGGCACCACCCTCGGCGCGACACCGGGAAAGGGGGAAGAGCAAGCCCGGCCGTGCTGCAAGCTGCAAGAGTTGGGCGGTGGCGCCCCTCTCCCGGGCGGCTGGGAGGGCGATGGGAGAGGGGACGGGGGTGAGGGCCCCTACGGTCGCCTTCGAGACCGTCCCTCCTACGCGAGCGTCCTCTCCAACCACCCCACCTCCCGCTCCCGCCGCCCATACCCCGTCTCCTTCACCAGCTCCCGAGCCCGCGCCACATGCTGCCGCGCCGCGGCGACATCCCCCTGGTCCCGGCACAACCGCGTACATTCGAGGTGCGCATCGCACTCATGAAGCCGCATCGGCCCGCGCTCGGCGATCTCCAGGGCCTCGGTGAGGTCCGCGGCGGCGCGGGTGAAGTCCGAATTGAAACGCCGGAGGGCGGCACGGCCCAATAGACCGCGGGGGAGGTCGTCCTCCTGCCCGGCCCGTCGTAGACCGTCCACTGCCCGGTCCAGTATCTCGGCGGCTTGGGCGAGCCCGGCGGCACGGTCATCTCCGGTGGTCAGCAGGGCCAGACCGAGGTGGGCGCGGCCTAGGCTGAGGTGATCGAGGGCGATATCGAGGAGAGGATCGCTCGGGAGACTTTTCGCCCACTCCAACACCTCCTGGCAGACCTGCCGGAACCGTTCCGCCTCCTCCGGCCTGGAGCACGGCCCTGCGAGCCCGTCCAGTCCGGCCCCGTCTTCCGGCTCCGCCCGACCCAGCAGCAGATCGCGGTACCGAAAACCCGGGAGCGAGTAGAGCCGGGGGTACTCCGGCTGCCACTGCGCCTGCATCGCCTCGGCCTCGCGGAAGGCCGCCGCGCTCTCCTCCCACCGGCCCGCCTGGTGCAGGGCGTCGGCCCACGACGTCCGTTTGCTTATACGGTGAAAGGCATCGCCGCTGCGGTCGGCCAGCTCGACGCTCTGATCGCCGAACGCCACAGCGCGCGGAACGTTCCCCAGGGTCAGGGCCAGCTCGCTGAGGTTTTCGGCGCCTTGTGCGGCGTTCCCCCAACTCTCTTGAGCAATGTGCGCCTCCAGGCTCGCCTGCATCGGCTCGACTGCCTCCGCCAGGCGGCCCAGGGCGCGTAGGACGAAGGCGGCCGCGTTCAGGACGAACGACTGATCCACCTCGGCGAGGTGGGAGGAGGGCTTAGACCAAGGGCGGTCGAAGAAGCCTGCCAGCGCCGTCAGCTCCGAGCCGAAGGCCCCAAGCTGCTTCACGCTGAACGCCTCGTTTCGCCAAATCCGTCGTTTCGAGACCTCGTCCATCACCTCCTGCTGCCGCCCCGCCCGGCAGCCGTGGACGACGGCGGCATAGAGGGGTTGCATCGCTTCCAGGGTGTCGGGGAGGTCCGGCGCTGTCTGGCGCAGGTGCTCGTAGAGGCGCCGGTTGCCTTCCTGCCAGGCGGCGAGGCGGTGGCTCTCGAGCTCTTCCGCGAAGCAGGCGCGCACCAGGGGATGGGCGTCGAGGGTCTCCGGCAGGTTAACCGGCTTTTGGGGATCGGCCGCCGCCAGCAGGCTGTGGTCCCGCAGGGTGGAGACGGCGAGCCGCCAATCTTCGTTGGAAAGATCCACCAGGAGCTCCGTGAGCCCGGGGATCGGCGGCGCGGCGCGGAGGGCTTTCAGGGAGGCGGCGTCCGCGGGCCGGTCGAAGAGGCCGAGGAGACGGAGGATCGCCAGCTCCGGACCCTCTCCCAGCCAGCGGGCGTAGGCGGCGATGACGCGGAAGGCGTGGCCGCCCTGTGTCTCGTCCGCTCGGTGGAGGTCGATCTCCTTCCGCTTGCGGACATCGCCGCCGTGAGCGCGGCGGAGGAAGTTGCCGAGCAGGGTGAGGGTGAGGGCGTGGTGTTTGAAGTCCTCGGCCGCAGCGCGCAGCTCGGACTCCCGGCCGTCCACGCCGAGCTGACAGAGAAGCTCGACTGCCGCGCCGGGCTCCAATTCCTCCAGAGGGATCTGCGGCGCCGTCGTCTTGGAGCCGGCGAGATCGGCGATCCGTTCGCGGGTGGTGACCACGCAGAGGCCAGGGTTGCCCGCGGCCAGCCCCTTGAGGAGGGCGGTGAGGCCGGGGTCTTTGAGGCGGCCTTCGATCTCGGGCCGGCCCGGCGGATATTGCAGCGGCTCGACGCCGTCGAGGACGAGGAGGGTCCGCTCCTTCCTTATTAGATGGGCGAGGCGGGCGCCGCGGTCGTAGAGGGAGCCGGCTTTGGGGTCGGGATCTCCGAAGAAGCGGAGGGCGTGGTCGATGAACGGCTCGGCGGAGGTGACGCGGTCTTCCGTGCCGTGGCTGTAGAAGGACCAATCGAGCACTCGCGCGGCGCCGCGCCAGCCGGCGGCGGACATGTGGTCCAGCCAGTGGGCGACGAGGGCGGATTTGCCGACTCCTCCGAAGGCGACCAGGGTGAGGATGTGGATTTTGGGATCGTCCCAGGCGGCGTCGAGATGGGCGAGGTAGGCGTCGCGGCCGAGGAAGTGGGGACCGGGGATGGGGAGGCGGCCGAGGTCGAGGCCCTCACCCCCTAACCCCCTCTCCCATCCTCCCTCCCGGCCCCCCGGGAGAGGGGGGACCTTCACCCCCTGCAACAGATCCGCAATCTCCTCCGCCAGGGCGCAGAGATCCTTCTCGATCTGGACCGGACTCCCTTCGGCCAGCGGTCGGCCGTCGGTGGGCCGGCCTTGGATCTCCGCCAACCAGGGGACGCGGCGCCAGGGGCAGGGGTGGACGATGAGGGGAATGATCCTCAGTCCGTCCTTCTCCCGGCGTCGAAGGAGGCGGGGAACTTCCGTCCCCCGGATGAAATCCGAAATCAGGAAATCGGCCGAGATGAGGAGCACGGCGGCCCTGGCGCTCTCCATGACCGTCTCGATCTCAGAGCGCCAACCGTCGCCCGCGGCGATCTTCCGGTCGTCCCAGAGAACGAAGGCTCCCTCCAACTCCAGGACGCGGAGCTGGCGGACGAGCAGGTCCTTCCAGATCTCGTCCTTGTGGCTGTAGCTGATGAAGACCGTGGGGCCGCTCATGGTGCGTTCCGGGAAACACGGAGATTCTACTGGCTCTCCGTTTCTGGGGGCGAGAGCTGGTCCCGGCGCGGGTCCGCGTCAGTACACTTCGTCGTGAGTGCCCAAGGTTTCGAGGAGGATGGTCTCTCCATCCTCTTGCTGGACGAAGCTGAAGATGATCCGCAAATCGTAGCCTGCGCTGCAGGCCCAAGAGCCTTCGAGCTTACCCTTGAGCCTGTGGGTGCGAAGACGCGGGTCATAGGCATCTTCCTCCAACAGGACGAGAGTGGAGACGATGTTCTCAGCCAGAGACGGGTCTTTCTTGAGCGTCTTCCGCGCGGCGCGGAGGAACGCTGGCGACGGAACCAGAGCGCGCTTCACGAGAGGATGTTCTTCAAAATCTCCGCCGAGGAGCTTGGGTGGCACCTGCCGGCAGCGTAGTCGTCTCGCGCCTCGCGAATTTCCGCAGCCAGCTCATCACGCCGCCGCTCGGAAAGCCTGCGGGCCAGGATCTCGACCAGATCACCCTGCTCTTCGATGGACAACTGGTCGGCGGCCTCCAGCAACTCTGCAAAGCTCATCGGCGTCCCCCTTGGCTCATCACAGTCATTATACCTTGCAGGGTGGAGTCGACCAGGCCGCACAAACAGTCCGGAACAG
Organism: Thermoanaerobaculia bacterium; assembly: GCA_036264355.1. Classification (GTDB taxonomy): domain Bacteria; phylum Acidobacteriota; class Thermoanaerobaculia; order Multivoradales; family UBA5704; genus UBA5704. Next base: position 27,967 of record DATARD010000135.1, on the reverse strand, counting down.
TCCGGGTTGGCGTACCACCCTCGGCGCGATAGGATCGCCGGCCCCGTGGGTGGCATTCTGGTGGCGGGAGGTTTCCCCGGAAGTTGAGCGGAACGAGGATGAGCGACGAAACGTTGGACGAGAGATCCCCGCAGGGAAGCGAGGCGGAAGGCATCGCGGTCATCGGCATGGCCGGGCGGTTCCCCGGCGCCGAGGACGTGGCGGCGCTGTGGCGCAACCTGCGCGACGGGATCGAGGCGATCACGCGCTGGAGCCGGGAGGAGCTGGCGGCGGTCGGGATCGAGCCGGCGGTGCTGGACGATCCGCGCTATGTGCGGGCGGGCGGCGTGGTGCCCGGCGTGGAGCTGTTCGATGCGCCGTTCTTCGGCTTCAGCCCGCGCGAGGCCGAGATCATGGACCCGCAGCAGCGGCTGTTCCTGGAGCAGGCGTGGACGGCGCTCGAAGACGCGGGGTACGACAGCGAAAGCTTCAGCGGCTCGATCGGCATCTTCGGCGGCATGGGGATGAGCAACTACCTGCTCAGCAATCTGCTCTCGCATCCCGACCTCCTCGCCGCCATCGGTCCGCTCCAGGTGCGCATCTTCAACGACAAGGACTTCCTGGTCTCCATGGCGTCGTTCAAGCTCAACCTGACCGGCCCCAGCATCAACGTGCAGACCGCCTGCTCGACGTCGCTCGTGGCAACCTGCCTGGCCTGCCAGAGCCTGCTCGCCTACCAGTGCGACATCGCCCTCGCGGGTGGCGTGACGATCTCCGTGCCGGCGGTCTCGGGGTATGCGGCGCTCGAGAGCGTCATGTCTCCCGGCGGTGCCTGCCGCGCCTTCGACGCGGCGGCGGACGGCACGGTGGGGGGGAGCGGGGTCGGCCTGGTGGTGCTGAAGCGGCTGGCGGACGCGCTCGCCGACGGCGACACGATCCACGCGGTGATCAAGGGCTTCGCCACCAACAACGACGGCGCGCTCAAGATGGGCTACACGGCACCCGGCGTCGACGGCCAGGTGGAGGTCATCGCCATGGCGCAGGCGGTGGCGGGGATCAAGGGGGACACGATCGGCTATGTCGAGGCGCATGGCACCGGCACGCCGCTCGGCGATCCGGTGGAGGTCGAGGCGCTCACCGAGGTGTTCCGCTCGGCGACCGACGGCATCGGCACCTGCGCCCTGGGATCGATCAAGACGAACATCGGCCATCTCGAAGCCGCGGCCGGCGTGGCGAGCCTGATCAAGACGGTGCTCGCGCTGAAGCACGGGGTGATCCCGCCCAGCCTGCATTTCACCCGGCCCAATCCGCAGATCGACTTCGCGAATTCGCCGTTCTACGTTCCGACGGTGGCGACCGCGTGGGAGCCGCGGAACGGAATGCCTCGAACACCGCGGAGGGCGGGGGTCAGCTCGTTCGCCCTCGGCGGAGTGAACGCCCACCTGGTGCTGGAGGAGGCGCCGGCCACGCGGCCGGGCGCCGCGGCGCCGCCCTGGGTGCTGCTGCCGCTCTCGGCACGCACCGAGACGGCGCTGGAGAAGCGGACGGACGATCTCGCCGTCTTTCTGCGCGAGCATCCCGAGATGGCGGCGGAGGATTTCGCCGACGCCGCGTTCACGTTGCAGGTCGGCCGCCGCGCCTTCCGTCACCGGCGGGTGCTGGTCTGCCGTGGCCGCGAGGACGCGCTCGCCTGCCTGGAAGGGCGTGATCCGAAGCGGCTGCTCAGCGGGGTGCCGGACGGGGTGGAGAAGACGGCGGCGCGGGTCGCTTTCCTGTTCCCCGGGCTCGGCAATCATCACGTCGGCATGGCGCGCGGGCTCTACGAAGCCGAGCCGCGGTTCCGCGCCGTGGTGGACGAGTGCGCGGAGCTGCTGTTGCCGGAGCTGGGGGTGGATTTGCGGGCGGTGCTGTGGCCGGAGGGGGCGCCGGCAGCAGCGGGCTCGGACTCCCTCGATCTCCGCGCCCTGCTCGGCCGCGGGACCGGCTCCGCGAGCCCGGCCGAGGCAGAGGCCGCGCGGCGCTTGGCGCGCACGGAGCTGGCGCAGCCGGCGGTGTTCGTGATCGAGATCGCTCTCGCCCGGCTGCTGATCGATCTGGGCGTGCAGCCGGACGCTTTTCTGGGCTTCAGCATCGGCGAGTATGTGGCGGCGTGCCTGGCCGGCGTGATGGAGCTGCCCGATGCGTTGCGGCTGGTGGCTCATCGCGCGCGGCTGATCGGCTCGCTGCCCGAAGGAGCGATGCTGGCCGTGCCGGTCGCCGAGGCGGAGGCCCGGGAGCTGGCGCGGGAGGGGAGCGGGCTGTCGGTGGCGGCGGTGATCGGGCCGGTGCTGTCGGTGCTGGCCGGTCCGGAGGCTGCGGTGGCTGCGGTGGAGCGGCGACTGACCGGGCAGGGACAGGTGTGCCGGCGGTTGCAGACGACGCACGCCTTCCATTCGCGGATGATGGAGCCGATCCTGGCGCGCTTCCGCGATCTCTTCAAGGGAATCACCCTGCGAGCGCCGGAGATTCCGTTCGTCTCCAACGTCACGGGGACCTGGATCACCGGCGTCGAGGCGCGGAGCCCCTCCTACTGGGCGGACCATCTGCGGCAGGCGGTGCGCTTCGGCGACGGCCTGGGCACGCTGTGGCGCGATCCCGGGCGGACGCTGGTGGAAGTGGGGCCGGGGCAGACGCTGGCGTCGTGGGCGTTGCAGCATCCCGCCGCGGCCCGCGACACGGTCGTCGTGCCGGCGATGCGCCACCTGCACGACCGCCAGGACGACTCGGCCGTGCTGCTGACCGCGCTCGGCCGGCTGTGGCTGGCCGGCGTGCGCTGCGACTGGGCCGCGCTGTGGACGGGGAGACGCCGGCGGGTGCCGTTGCCGACGTATCCCTTCGAACGGCAACGGTATTGGATCGAGAAGAGAGGGATCGAGAAAAGAGGGATCGAAAAAAGAGGGATCGACAAGCAGCGGGAGCCGGAGACGGACCGCGCGGCGGTCCTCGCGGCGCCGGACGCTGCGCCGTCCTTGTGGCAAGGGGGCGTGGTGCACGCCCGGCCGCCGTTGGGCGTTGCCTATGCCGAGCCGCGGAACGAGACCGAGCGGGCCTTGGCGTGGATGTGGCGCGAGATGCTCGGCCTCGACCGGGTGGGCGTCCATGACGGCTTTTTCGATCTCGGCGGCGACTCGTTGCTGGCGACCCGCCTGGTGTCGCGGCTCAACGAGACTTTCGGCATCGATCTGACCCTCCGCTCGGTCTTCGAGGCACCCAGCGTCGCCGAGCTGGCGGCGGAAATGGTACGGCGGCGCGGAGTGGGGGAGGGGCGGCCGGCTCCGGTGGGGATTCGGCGGCGGGAGGCCGGCGACACATTGCCCTTGCCGCTCTCCTTCGCGCAGCGCCGGCTGTGGTTCCTCGATCAGCTCGAGCCGGGCAATCCGTTCTACAACGTCCCCGGCGCCAGCTCCCTGCAAGGCCCGCTGGACCCGGCGCTCGCCGCCCGCGCGTTCACCGAGGTCGTGCGGCGCCATGAGACGCTGCGCACCTCCTTCCACGCCGTCGACGGCGAGGCGTCTCTCGCCATCGACGCGCTTGGGCCGTGGATCCTGCCTCTGGTTGATCTGAGCGGGCTGAGCGGGCTGCCGGCTGAGGCGGCACGGGACGAGACGCTGCGCCTGGCGCGCGCCGAGGCGCGGCAGCCGTTCGACCTCCGGCGGGCGCCGCTCCTGCGCACGACGCTGGTGCGCATCGCGGCGGAGGAGCACGCTCTCTTCACCACCATGCACCACATCATCTCGGACGGCTGGTCGAACAATCTGTTCCTGCGCGAGATGGTGGCCCTCTACGACGCCTTCTCCCAGGGGCGGCCGTCGCCGCTGCCGGAGCTGCCGATCCAGTACACGGACTTCGCGGCCTGGCAGATCGAGCAGCTCGACAAGGGAATCCTCGGCGACCAGCTTGCCACCTGGCGGCGGCGCCTGGACGGGTTGCCGCCGTCGATCGACCTGCCCACCGACCGGCCGCGGCCGGCCGCGCAGACCTTCCGCGGCGCCCGCATTCCGAGCACCATCTCCGGCACTTTGACGGCGGATCTGCGGCGGCTGGGGCGCGAGGCGGGCGGCACGCTGTTCATGTCCCTCTTCGCGACCCTCGCGACCTTCCTCTACCGCCATACCGGCCAGGAGGACTTCGCCATCGGCGTGCCGGTGGCGAACCGCAACCGGCTGGAGACCGAGGCGCTGATCGGCTTCTTCACCAATACGCTGGTGGTGCGCACCGCGCCGGCCGGGAGGACCACCTTCCGCGAGCTGTTGCGCTCGGTCCGCGAGGTCGCCCGGGAGGCGTTCGAGAACCAGGACCTCCCGTTCGAAAAATTGGTGGAAGAGCTGCAACCGCAGCGCGACCTCTCCCGCCCACCCTTCTTCCAGGTGATGCTGGTGAGCACGCCGCTCGACCAGACAAGCGCCGCAGGGTTCGCCTGGCAGCGCCTCGACGTCGATCCCGAGGTGAGCCGTTTCGACCTCCTGATCGATCTCAGCGAGATGGGGGACGGCCTGGCCAGCGTCTTCGAGTACAGCACCGACCTGTTCGACCGCGCGACGGCGGAGCGGATGGAACGGCGGCTGCACACACTGTTGGCGGCGGTGGCCGCCGAGCCCGGCCTGGCGCTGGCCGACCTGCCGCTGCTGCCGCCCGCCGAGCGTGCGCAGGTGCTCGCGGAATGGAGCACGGGGCCGGCCGTCTCCGGCGTCGCCGTCGCCGGCACCGAGCGTCTCGCTCACCGGCAGGTCGAGGACCAGGCGGCGCGGGCTCCCGAGGCCGTCGCCGTGGCCGGGCTGGACGGCAGCGAACTGACCTACCGCGAGCTGACCCGGCGAGCCCGCCGCCTGGCGCATCATCTGCGCGGGCTGGGCGTCGGGCCCGAGACGCGCGTGGCGTTGAGCCTCGAACGCTCGCCCGAGCTCCTGGTGGCCGTGCTGGGAATCCTGGCGGCCGGCGGCGCCTGCGTCCCGCTCGATCCCGGCTATCCCGCCGAGCGCCGCGCGGTGATGCTGGAGGACTCCGGCGCCGCCGTGTTGCTGACCCGCGAGAGCCTCGATCGCCTGGACCTGCCGGGCGGGAGCGACGAGCCGGTCGATGCCCAAGCCAGCCTCGACAATCTGGCCTACGTGCTCTACACCTCCGGCTCCACCGGGCGGCCCAAGGGAGTCGCCATGGCGCACCGCGGGCTGGCCAACCTGGTGGCGTGGCAGACGGCGTCGACGCCTGGCGCCTGGCGCACCCTGCAATTCACCTCGCTCAACTTCGACGTCTCCTTCCAGGAGATCTTCGCCACCTGGGCCGCGGGCGGCACCCTGGTGCTGATCTCCGAGGAGGACCGGCGTGATCCCGTGGCCCTGCTCACCATCCTGCGCGAGCGCGGCGTGGAGCGCCTGTTCCTCCCCTTCGTCGCCCTGCAACAGCTCGCCGAAGCGGCGCAGGGGGAGACGCGGCTGCCGGCGAGCCTGCGCGAGATCGTCACCGCCGGCGAGCAGCTCCGGATCACCCCGGCGCTCGCGGCGCTGCTCCGCCGCCTGCCCGGCGCGCGGCTGCACAACCAATACGGGCCGACCGAGAGCCACGTCGTCACCGCCTCCACGCTGGCCGGCGGTCCCGCCGCCTGGCCGCCGCTGCCGCCGATCGGCCGGCCGCTCTCCGGCACCCGCGCGCTGGTGCTCGACCGCGACGGCAGCGCGGCTCCAGTGGGAGTCGCCGGCGAGCTGATGCTGGGCGGCGCCTGCCTGGCGCGCGGCTATCTAGGCCGGCCGGACCTGACGGCGGAGCGGTTCGTCCCCGATCCCTTCGCCAGCGCGCCCGGAGGAGTCCGTCTGTATCGCACCGGCGACCGGGCGCGCTGGCTGCCGGATGGCGACCTGGAATTCCTCGGCCGTCTCGACGGCCAGGTGAAGATCCGCGGCTACCGCGTCGAGCCGGGAGAGATCGAAGCCGTGCTCGGCACGCATCCGCAGGTTGCCGGGGCGGTGGTCGGTGTCGTGGACCACGGGGACGGCGACCGCCGGCTGGTGGCGTGGGTGATCGTCAAGGGAGAGCCGCCGTACGCTTTCCGCGAGTTTCTCGCCGAACGCCTCCCGGAGTATGAGATCCCCGCGGCGTTCTTCCCGGTCGACGCCCTGCCGCTCACGCCGAGCGGCAAGGTGGACCGCCGCCGGCTCGCCGCCGCGGCTCGCGGCGCGCTCGATCAGCCCGCTCCCGAGCGCGAATGGACGGCGCCGCGCACGCCGGCCGAGCAGCTCCTCGCCGGCATCTGGTCCGAGGTGCTCTGCATCCCCCGCATCGGTGCCCAGGACGACTTTTTCGCCCTCGGCGGCCACTCGCTTCTCGCCACGCGGGTGATGGCCCGTCTCCGGACCGCGGGCGGCGTCGCGCTGCCGGTGCGCGCGCTGTTCGAGGCGCCGACCCTTGAGGCGCTCGCGGTGCGCGTCGAGCAGGAGAACGCCACGGCGCCCGAAAACATCGAAAGCGAGTTGCCTCCGATCGTCCCGGTGCCGAGAGGCCAGCTTTTGCCGGCTTCCTTCGCTCAGGAGAGGATCTGGTTCCTCGACCGTTTTCTGCCCGGCTTGCCAGCCTACAACCTTCCCTTGGCGCTGGAGCTGGCGGGGCCCCTTGGCGACCGCCAGGCGGCGGCCCTCGCCGCTGCTCTGGGCGAAATCGTGCGCCGGCACGAAGCGTTGCGCACCGTCTTCCCCGAGGTCGCGGGACGACCGGTGCAGGAGATCCTGCCGCCGGCTCCGTTCGCGCTGCCGCGGGTCGACTTGCAGGCTCTACCGCCACCCCGCCGCGTCGCCGAGGCGGAGCGGCTGGCGGCAGTCTGGGTGCGCAGGCTGTTCGATCTCCGGCGCGGGCCGCTCCTCGCCGCCGTCCTGCTGCGCCTCGCTCCGGAAGAGCACCGCTTCGTGCTGGAGATGCATCACATCGTGGCGGACGGCTGGTCGATCGGCGTCCTGGTGCGCGAGATCGCGGCGCTCTATCCGCGCTTCGCCGGCCTGCCCGGCGCCGCGGTGCTGCCGGAGCTGGGCTTGCAGTACGCCGACTACGCGGTCTGGCAGCGCGGCTGGTTGCAGGGCGCGCCGTTGCAACGCCTCGTCGACGCCTGGCGCCGGCGGCTGGAGAGTGCGCCGCCGGCCCTCGAGCTGCCGACCGACCGGCCACGCCAGGCGGTGCCGCGCTTCCGCGGTGCCAACGCCGCCGCCTCCCTCAGCGCCGCGGACCTCGGCCGCTTCAACGCCCGAGCCCGAACGGAAGAGGTGACCCTCTTCATGCTTCTGCTCGCCGCCTGGCAGGCTCTGCTGAGTCGGGTCACCGGGCAGGAACGCGTCGTGGTGGGAACCCCCGTGGCCGGCCGCAACCGCCCGGAGCTGGAGCCGCTGATCGGCATCTTTATCAACACCCTCGCCCTGCACGGCGATCTGTCGGGAGATCCCTCTTTCAGCGCGTTGCTGGAGCGGACACGTGACATGGCGCTGGAAGCCTTCGCGTTGCAGGACCTGCCGTTCGAGAAGCTGGTCGAGGAGCTGCAACCGGTGCGCGACACGGCGCGTTCGCCGCTCTTCCAGGTCATGCTCGTGCTCCAGAACGCGCCGTTCGAGCCGCTGGAGCTGCCCGGGCTGACGCTCTCCCCGCTACGCGTCGACAGCGGCACCGCGAAGCTCGACCTGCTGCTCGGCATCCAGGAGGAGAACGGCCGGCTGGAGACCTTTCTGGAGCACGACAGCACCCTCTTCGACCGCACGACCGCGGACCTCCTGCTCGGCCACTTCGGTGTGCTGCTGCGCGCCGCCGCCGCCGATCCCGACCGGCGCCTCTCGACGCTGCCATGGCTCACCGAGCCTGAGCAGGCCCAGCTCGTCCGCGAGTGGAACGACACCGCTACCGGTTTCCCGGAAGTCAGCGTGCCCGCGCTGATCGCCGAGCAGGCACGGCGGGACCCGGGCGCCGTCGCGGTGGTCTTCGAGGGCGAGGCGCTGACCCGCGGTGATCTCGACGAGCGGGCCGAGAGCCTGGCCCGCCGGCTGCGCGCTCTCGGCGCCGGCCCCGAGACTCTGGTGGCGGTTTCCATGGAGCGTTCGCTGGAGCTGGTGGTGGCGCTCCTCGCCGTGTGGAAGGCCGGCGCGGCCTACCTGCCGCTGGACCCGAAGGGGCCGGCGGAGCGGCGGCAGACGGTGCTGGAGGCGGCGCGGCCGGTGGTGGTGTTGGAGGGAAAGGACTTAAAGGACATAAAGGACCTAAAAGACATAAAGGACTTGGCAGGCGGCTCGGTGGTGGCGGGAGAGCAGCTTGCCTATGTCATTTACACCTCGGGGTCGACCGGGGTGCCGAAGGGGGTCATGGGGCATCACCGAGGACTGCTCAACCGGCTTCTGTGGGGACAGGAGATGTATCGGCTGGGGTCGGAGGATGCGGTGCTTCAGAAGACTCCTTACACCTTCGACGTGTCGGTGTGGGAGCTGTTCTGGCCTCTGGTGACGGGCGCCCGGCTGGTGCTGGCGCGGCCGGGCGGCCACCGCGATCCTTCCTATCTGGCCGAGCTGATCGCGCGGGAGCGGGTGACGGTCGCCCACTTCGTGCCGTCAATGCTGCGGGCTTTCCTCGACGATCCGGCGCTTGATCAGAGGGAGAACTGCCGTTCCCTCCGGCTGGTGATCGCGAGCGGCGAGGCGCTCACACCGGATCTGGCGCAACGGTTTGCCGCGCGGATCGGTGCTCCCCTCTTCAATCTCTATGGCCCCACCGAGGCCTCGATCGAGGTGACCTCGTGGGCTTGCGACGGCGAGGCGGCGGTGGTCCCGATCGGCCGTCCGATCGCCAACACGCGCATTCAGGTGGTCGATCAGGCGGGGGAGCTGGTGCCCATCGGTCTCGCGGGGGAGCTGTGCATCGGCGGTGTGGCGGTCGGCCGCGGTTACCTGGGCCGGCCAGACCTGACGGCGGAACGGTTTGTCCCCGATCCCTTCGCGAGCGCGCCGGGAGCCCGCCTCTACCGCACCGGTGACCGGGCGCGCTGGTTGCAGAATAGCGAGGTCGAATTCCTCGGCCGTCTCGACAGCCAGGTGAAGATCCGCGGCTACCGCGTGGAGCCCGGCGAGATCGAAGCCGTGCTCGCCACGCATCCGCAGGTTGCCGGGGCGGTGGTCGGCGCCGTGGACCGCGGGGATGGCGACCGCCGGCTGCTGGCGTGGGTGGTCGTTCAGGGAGAGCCGCCGTATGCGTTCCGCGAGTTTCTCGCCGAACGCCTCCCGGACTACGAGATCCCCGCGGCGTTCTTCCCGGTCGGCGCCCTGCCGCTCACGCCGAGCGGCAAAGTGGACCGCGGCCGGCTCGCCGCCGAGGCCCGCGGCGCGCTCGATCAGCCGGCGGCCGAGCGCGAGTGGACGGCGCCGCGGACGCCGGCCGAGCAGCTCCTCGCCGGCATCTGGTCCGAGGTGCTCCGCGTCCCTCGCGTCGGTGCCCAGGACGACTTCTTCGCCCTGGGCGGCCATTCGCTCCTCGCCAACCAGGTGATGGCACGCCTCCGGACCGTGGGCGGCGTCGCGCTGCCGGTGCGTGCGCTGTTCGAGGCGCCGACGCTTGAGGCGCTGGCGGCGCATGTCGAGCAGGAGAGCGCCGCGGCGCCTCAAGACATCGAGAGCGAGCTTCCGCCGATCCTTCCGGTTCCCCGCGATGGAGCTCTGCCGGTCTCCTTCGCGCAGGAGAGGATCTGGTTCCTCGACCGCCTTCTGCCTGGGCTGCCGACCTACAACCTTCCCCTGGCGCTGGAGCTCGCGGGGCCGCTCGGCGACCGCCAGGCGGCGGCGCTCGCCGCCACCCTGGGCGAGATCGTGCGCCGGCACGAAGCATTGCGCACGGTCTTTCCCGAGGCCGCGGGAAGACCGGTACAGGAGATCCTGCCGCCGGCTCCGTTCGCGCTGCCGCGGGTCGACTTGCAGGCCCTGCCGCCGTCCCGCCGCGCCGCCGAGGCGGAGCGGCTGGCGGCGCTCTGGGTACGCCGGCCGTTCGATCTCCGGCGTGGGCCGCTCCTCGCCGCCATCCTGCTGCGCCTCGCTCCGGAAGAGCACCGCTTCGTGCTGGAGATGCATCACATCGTGTCGGACGGCTGGTCGATCGGCGTCCTGGTGCGCGAGATCGCGGCGCTCTATCCGCTCTTTGCCGGTCTGCCCGGCGCCGAGGCGTTGCCGGAGCTGGGCTTGCAGTACGCCGATTACGCGGTCTGGCAGCGCCGCTGGTTGCAGGGCGCTCCGTTGCGCCGTCTCGTCGACGCCTGGCGCCGGCGGCTGGACGGCGCGCCGTCGGCTCTCGAGCTGCCGGCCGACCGGCCACGCCAGGGCGCGCCGAGCTTCCGCGGCGCCAACGCGGTTGCCTCCTTCAGCGCCGCGGATCTCGGCCGTTTCAACGATCGCGCCCAGGCCGCGGGGGTGACCCTTTTCATGCTCCTCCTCGCCGCCTGGCAGACCCTGCTGCATCGGGTCAGCGGACAGGACGGTGTCGTCGTGGGAACGCCCGTGGCGGGCCGCAACCGCCCGGAGCTCGAGCCGCTGATCGGCATCTTCATCAACACCCTCCCCCTGTATGGCGACCTGTCGGGAGATCCCTCCTTCCGCACCCTGCTGACGCGGACGCGGGAGATGGCGCTCGAAGCGTTCGCGTTGCAGGACCTGCCGTTCGAGAAGCTGGTCGAGGAGCTGCAACCGGTGCGCGACACCGCCCGGACGCCGCTCTTCCAGGTCATGCTCGTGCTCCAGAACGCGCCGTTCGAGCCGCTGGAGCTGCCCGGGCTGACGCTCAGCCCGCTGCGCGTCGACACCGGCACCTCGAAGCTCGACATGCTGCTCGGTACTCAAGAGGAGAACGGGCGGCTGGAGATGTTCCTGGAGCACGACAGCGCGCTCTTCGACCGCGCGACCGCGGACCGTCTGCTGAGCCACTTCGGCGTGTTGCTGCGCGCCGCCGCCACCGATCCCGACCGGCGCCTTTCGACCCTGCCGCGGCTCACCGAGCCCGAGCAGGCCCAGCTCGTCGGCGAATGGAACGACACGTCTGCCGGTTTCCCGGGAGCGAGCGTGCCCGCGCTGATCGCCGAGCAGGCGCGGCGCGATCCGGGCGCTGTCGCGGTGGTCTTCGAGGGCGAGGCGCTGAGCCGCGGTGACCTCGACGAACGGGCCGAGCGTCTGGCCCGCCGGCTGCGCGCTCGCGGCGCCGGTCCCGAGACCCTGGTGGCGGTTTCCATGGAGCGCTCGCTGGAGCTGGTGGCGGCGCTGCTCGCGGTGTGGAAGGCCGGCGCGGCCTATCTGCCGCTGGACCCGGAAGATCCGGTGGAGCGGCGGCAGAAGGTGCTGGAGGCGGCGCGGCCGGTGGTGCTGTTGACAGGGGAAAAGGACATAAGGGACTTAAAGGACCTAAAGGACGGCACGGACGATGGGGTTATAGCGGGGGAGCAGCTTGCCTATGTGATCTACACCTCGGGCTCGACCGGGGTGCCGAAGGGGGCCATGGGGCATCACAGGGGGCTGCTCAACCGGCTGCTGTGGGGCCAGGAGGCGTATCGGCTGGGGCCGGAGGATGCGGTGCTCCAGAAGACTCCTTACACCTTCGACGTCTCGGTCTGGGAGCTGTTCTGGCCGCTCATCGCGGGCGCGCGGCTGGTGCTGGCGCGGCCGGGCGGCCATCGCGATCCTCGCTATCTGGCCGACCTGATAGCTCGCGAGCGGGTGACGGTCGCGCATTTCGTGCCTTCGATGCTGCGGGCGTTCCTCGACGATCCGGCGACGGCCGATGCGGAGAGGTTCGGTTCGCTGCGGCTGATGATCGCGAGCGGAGAGGCGCTCGCGCCGGATCTGGCGCAGCGATGTGCCGCGCGGATCGGCGCTCCTTTGTACAACCTCTACGGCCCGACGGAAGCCTCGATCGAGGTGACCTGCTGGGCCTGCGAGCGCGGCGCGGTGGCGTCGCTGCCGATCGGCCGTCCGATCGCCAATACGCGTATCCAGGTGGTCGATCCGGCGGGGGAGCTGGTGCCCATCGGTCAGGCGGGCGAGCTGTGCATCGGCGGTGTGGCGGTCGGGCGCGGCTACCTCGGGCGGCCGGATCTCACCGCGGAGCGGTTCGTTCCCGATCCCTGTGGGGATTCCGGGGCGCGCCTCTACCGGAGCGGCGACCTCGCCCGCGTCCGCGCCGACGGCGCGGTCGAGTATCTGGGGCGGATCGATCGGCAGGTGAAGGTGCGCGGCGTCCGCATCGAGCTCGGCGAGATCGAGACGTCGCTGGCAGCGCATCCCGCGGTGCGCGAGGCGGCGGTGGTCCTGCGCGACGAGCCGGCGGGTCCCAGCCTGGTGGCGTTCGTGGTTGCCCCAGGCGAGGTCCCCGAGCCGGCCGAGCTGCGCGCTTTCCTGCGGCGGAGCCTGCCCGAGCCCATGGTGCCCGCGTCCTTCATCTTCCTCCCCTCTCTGCCGCTCACCCGCAGCGGCAAGACCGACCGCCGCGCCCTGGAGCAGGCGGGGACGGCCGCGCGGGTGGCGACCAAGGAGCACGCGGCGCCGCGGACGCCGCTGGAGGAGTGGCTGGTGGGGCAGTGCGCCGATCTCCTCCGTGTGCCGCGGGTGGGCATCCAGGACAACTTCTTCGACCTGGGCGGCCACTCCCTGCTCGGCACCCAGCTCATCGCCCGGCTGCGCGACGAATGGCGCGTCGAGCTGCCGGTCCAGGATCTGTTCGCCGCCGCCGACCTCGCCGCGCTGGCCGACCGCATCACCGATCTCGAGCTCGACGCGGCGGCGAGCGATGGCACGCTGGACGACGCTCTGGCAGAGCTGGGAGATCTGTCTCCGGAGGAGCTGAAAGCCCTCCTGGCCGGAGAGAGCTGATGAGCCTCGCCGATGTCTTGCGGCGCCGCGCCCGGGAGCATCCGGAGCGCACCGCCTACATCTTCCTGCACGACGGCGAGGTCGAGGCGGACCGCCGCACCTACGCCGGCCTGGACGCCCGCGCGCACGCCATCGCCGCCCGCCTGCAATCGCGAGGGGCCGAGCCGGGCGACCGCGCCCTGCTCCTCTTTCCGCCGGGGCTCGACTTCATCGACGCCTTCTTCGGCTGCCTCTACGCCGGCGTCATCGCCGTGCCCTGCTATCCGCCCCGCCCGGGCCGCGGGCAGCCGCGCCTCAAGGCCATCCTCAGCGACGCCGGCGCCCGCTTCGCGCTTTGCACCGCCGCCATCGCCGGCAAGCTGGAGACGCTCGCGGCGGACGATGCGGAGATCGCGGGCCTGGCGCGGATCGCAACGGAGGAGTGTGCGTCTACCTCCCTTCCGCTCCGCACGGGAGACGACGGCATCGCCTTCTTGCAGTACACCTCCGGCTCGACGGCGACGCCCAAGGGGGTGATGGTCACCCACGCCAATCTGGCCTTCATGGAAGGGCTGATCGCGGAGGTCTTCGAACAGGGCGAGGAGTCGGTGGTGGTCGCCTGGCTGCCGGTGTACCACGACATGGGATTGATCGGAAACGTCCTGCAACCGCTCTGGCTGGGAGCGACCTGTGTGCTGATGGCCCCGGTGGCCTTCCTGCGCCGGCCGCGCCGCTGGCTGGAGGCGATCTCCCGCTACCGCGCCACGACGAGCGGCGGCCCGAGCTTCGCCTACGAGCTGTGCGCGGAAAGGATCGCGCCCGAGGATCGCCGCGGCCTCGACCTGTCGAGCTGGCGGGTGGCCTTCAACGGCGCCGAGCCGGTCCGCGCCGCCGCCCTGGAGAGCTTCGCCACGGCGTTCGCCCCGTCGGGATTTCGCCGTGAAGCCCTCCAGCCCTGCTACGGCCTGGCCGAGGCGACGCTCCTGGTGTAGGGAGTCCGGCGTCCGGGAGGACCGATCCTTCTCGATGTCGCCGCAGCGGCTCTGGAGAAGGGACGGGTCGAACCGCCAGACAGCGGGGTTCGGCGGCATACGTTGGTGGGTTGCGGCCAGGTTCCCGCGGAGCAGCCGGTGGCGGTGGTCGATCCGGTCACGCTGCGGCCGTGCGCGCCTGCGACGGTGGGGGAGCTGTGGGTGCGCGGGCCGGGGGTGGCGGCCGGCTACTGGCGGCGGCCGGCGGAGACCCGGGAGACCTTCGGAGCGGTTTTGGAGGACGCGGCGGCGGACGCGGCGGAGACCTGGCTGCGCACGGGGGATCTCGGATTCCTGCGCGACGGCGAGCTGTTTGTCACCGGCCGGCTCAAGGATCTCATCATCCTGCGCGGGCGGAACCACTATCCCCAGGACCTGGAGCTGACGGCGGAGCGCAGCGCACCCGGATTGGCCGCCGGGTCGAACGCGGCGTTTTCTGTGGAAGTGGACGGCGAGGAGCGGCTGGTGGTGGCCCAGGAGGTGGCGCCGCGGGCGCGGCTGGACGCGGCCGGTCTCGCCTTGGCCGCCGCGGCCGTCCGCCGCGCCATCGCCGAGGAGCATGAGGCCCAGGTCTGGGAGGTGCTCCTGCTCAAGGCCGGAACCGTTCCCAAGACCTCCAGCGGCAAGATTCAGCGCCGCGCCACCCGGGCGCTCTATCTGAACGGCGCGCTCGAGCCGCTGGAGAGCAGCCGCCTCGCGGCGGAGCCCGCCGTCACGGTGAGTGATCCGGACCGCGAGACGCTGCTTGCGCGTCCCGCCCTCCTGGAGCCCTGGCTGCGAGTCAAGGCGGCGGAAGCGTTGCGCGTCGCGGTGGCAGATCTCGACGCCGGCCGCCCCTTGATCGATTTCGGGCTCGATTCCCTCGCCGCCATCGAGCTGGGCCATACGGTGGAATCCGCGCTCGGGGTTGCGTTGTCGCCGGCGGATCTGCTCGAAGGAGCGGGGACAGGGGAGCTGGCGCGGGTGATCCGGGAGCGACTTGAAGCCGAACAGCGCCCTCACCCCCAGCCCCTCTCCCCTCTCCCGCCCAGCCCCCCGCCGGGAGAGGGGGGCCCGCTGTCCCACGGCCAACGCGGGTTGTGGCTTCTGCATCGCCTGAATCCGCGGAGCGCTGCCTACCACCTCGCGGGGGCAGTGCGACTTCATGGTGACGTCTCGGCGCAGGAGCTGCGCGCTGCGTTCCAGGCTCTGGTCGATCGCCATCCGGCGCTGCGCACGACGTTCCACGACGAGAGCGGTGAGCCGTTCCAGCGCGTCCATTCCGGCGCTGAGGTCTTTTTCGAGGAGACCGGCGACGGCGATCTGGAGGCGACCGCCTGGCGTCCGTTCGATCTCGCAGCCGGACCGCTGCTCCGCGTGACTCTGATCGATCGCGGACCTGACGACAGGGTTCTTCTGATCGTTGTTCATCACATCGTTGCGGATTTCTGGTCCTTCGGTGTGATGGCACGCGAGATCGCCGGGGCGGTTTCGGCGGAGCCGGTCCTGTCGCCGCTCGACCTCGCGCGCTGGCAGGAGGAACGGCTGGCGGGAGCGGAAGGAGACCACTTGTGGGCCGCCTGGCGGGAACGGCTGGCCGAGCTGCCGCCTCTCGATCTGCCCACGGACCGGCCACCGCCGGCGCAGCCGGACGAGCGCGGGGATTTGCGCGGCATCGAGATCGGCCCCGCCATGCTCGACGACGTCAAGGCTCTGGCGCGCGAGCGCGGTGCCACCCTCTTCGCCGTCCTCCTGGCGGCCTTCGAAGCGCTGCTCCATCGCTTGACCGGCCAGAGCGACTTCGCAATCGGCTCTCCCACCGCGGGCCGTCCGTCCGGGCTGCCTGGTGCCGCGGGCGCGGTCGGCTATTTTGTGAGCCCGGTCACCCTGCGGGCCGATCTCTCCGGCGAGCCCACCTTCGCTGAGCTGATCGACCGCACACGCCGCAAGGTGCTCGACGCCCTCGACCTCCAGGATCTCCCACTGCCGCTCCTGGTGGAGAAGCTGCGGTCGGAAGGTCGCGACGGGGATCTCTTCCGCGTCCTCTTCGTTCTCCACCGCGCGCCGGCAGGTCTGGAAGAGCTGGTGAGCCTCGCCCTCGGGGAAGCGGGGGGCCGGCTGCGGCTCGGCGCTTTGGATCTGGAGCCCGTGGCCCTCGCGCCGCAGGCGGCGGCGTTCGATCTGACTCTCGCGATGGGCGAGCGTCGCGGCTCGTTGGGTGCCAGCCTGGTGTACCGCTCCGCGCTGTTCGACGCGACGACAGCCGCTCGCTGGCTGGGACATTTCCGCCGATTACTGAGCGCCGCGGTCGCCCATCCTGATCTGCCGGTCGCCGATCTCCCTCTGTTGTCTGCCACGGAGCGCCATCAGCTCCTCCGCGAAGCGAACGATGCCGACCGGACCGCGGAGCCGGCCTGGAGCCTCCTCCACGAAGGGTTCGAACGGCAGGCGGCGCGGACGCCGGACGCCGTCGCGCTGATCGACGGCACGCGGCGGATGACCTACAGGGATCTGAACGGAGAAGCGGACCGTCTGGCGGATCGGCTCCATGCCTTGGGGGCCGGTCCGGAAACGATCGTAGGAGTCCACCTGCCGCGGACGGCGGAGCTGATCATCGCGCTCCTCGCCGTGCTCAAGACGGGAGCCGCCTACCTGCCGTTGGATACCACCTATCCGGACGAGCGGACCGCGTTTCTGCAGGAGGACGCCAAGGCCAAGCTGATCGTCGAAGTAGGGTGCGCTGTGCGCACGATCAGCGGTGCCCGTGCGCACAGCGCACCCTACGCCCCGATCGCCAGTCAGCTCGCCTACCTCATCTATACCTCCGGCTCCACCGGCCGCCCGAAAGGCGTCGCCATCACCCACGCGAGCGCCGTCCGCTTCGTGGCCTGGGCAGGGGAAACGTACTCCTGCGACGAGCTGGCCGGCGTCCTCGCCGCTACCTCGATCAACTTCGATCTCTCCATTTTCGAGATCTTCGTCCCTCTCTCGTTCGGCGGCGCCGTCATCCTCGCCGAGAACGCTCTCGTGCTCCCCAAGCTGCCGGCGGCCGGTGAGGTGACGCTCATCAACACCGTCCCCTCGGCCCTCGCCGCCCTGCTCGATCTCGGACCGCTGCCCCCGTCGGTGCGCACCGTGAACCTGGCCGGCGAGCCGCTGCGGCGTCCGCTGGCGGAGCGCGTGCTCGCCACGGGCGTCAAGCTGTGGGACCTCTACGGACCGTCCGAAGACACCACCTATTCGACCGGCGCCCTGGTGCGGGCCGGAGACCCGGGCGAGCCGTCGATCGGCCGGCCCGTGGCGGGCTCGCGGGCCTACGTGCTCGACCGCTCTCTGCATCCGGCGCCGCTCGGCATTCCGGGGGAGCTTGGCCTCGGCGGCGCCGGAGTGGCCCGCGGCTATCTCAGCCGGCCCGAGCTGACCGCGGAGCGCTTCGTTCCCGATCCTTTTGCTCTGGAGCCCGGAGCCCGCCTGTACCGCACCGGCGACCTCGCCCGCCGTGCCGTCGACGGCTCGCTCGATTACCTGGGGCGGCTCGATCACCAGGTGAAGATCCGTGGCTTCCGCATCGAGCCCGGGGAGATCGAGGCGGCGCTCCTGGAGATGCCCTGCGTCCGCGAGGCGGCGGTGGTGCTGCGGAATGGGACGCTCGTGGCCTATGTGGCCGGGGGGGAAGGATCCTTCCAGGATCACCTCCGAGCCAGGCTCCCCGCACCCTTCATCCCGAGCTTCTTCGTCCCCCTCGACGCCCTGCCGCGGACCCCCAACGGCAAGCTCGACCGCAAAGCCCTGCCGGCGCCGGATGTGAAGGGGGTGGTCGATTCCGAACCTCCCTCCGGTCCCGTCGAGGAGGCTCTCGCCGCCCTCTTCGCCGAAGCTCTGGGAGTTGATCGGGTTGGTGCGACGGCAGATTTCTTCACTCTCGGAGGCCACTCCCTCCTCGCCGCGCGACTGCTCTCCCGCGTCTCTCGCCTCTTCGGAGTCGACCTGCCCCTCGCCACCCTGTTCCGGGCGCCCACAGTGAGAGCCCTGGCTTCGGCGGTGCAGACTGCCGCGAACGCTGCGGCCATGGAGCCTGTCTCCCCTCTCCCGGGGATGGGGGAGCCGGGAGAGGGGCCGGGGGTGAGGGCCACTTTCGCCCAGCAACGCCTCTGGCTCCTGGACCGCCTGCGCCCCGGCGACGCCACCTACAACATGCCGGGTGCGCTCGCGATCGACGGACCGTTGAACGTCTCCGCCCTCGCCGCCGCGTTCGGCGGTGTGGTCCGCCGCCATGGGAGCCTGCGCACCCGCTTCGCAAGCCGCGATGGCGAGCCCGTCCAGATCGTCGATCCGGCGCCGGCCGGTTCTCTCCCGCTGCCGCTGATCGATCTGTCATTGCTTCCCGAAACCGTCCGCGACGAAACGGCTGGCACCCTGGCCGCGGCCGAGGCGGCGCGGCCGTTCGATCTCGAAACGGGTCCCTTGCTCCGCGTCACCCTGCTGCGCCTCGCCCCGGAACGGCACGTCGAGCTTCTCACCGTGCACCACATCGTCGCGGACGGCTGGTCGCTGGGCGTGCTGGCCCGCGAAGTGGCGGCGCTGTATGGCGGCGAACAGCTTCCCGCCCTTCCGCTCCAGGTCACCGATTTCGCCATCTGGCAGCGGAGGTGGCTCGCGAGCGGTGCCCTGGAGCGGCTGCTCGCCTGGTGGACGGAGCGGCTGGCCGGCGCTCCCACGGTGCTGGAGCTGCCGGCGGACCACCCGCGGCCGGCCGTGCGGACGGCGCGCGGTGCCCGCGTCGAGTCGCTCCTGCCGGAGACCCTCGCCGGCGCT
This sequence comes from Thermoanaerobaculia bacterium, assembly GCA_036264355.1. GTDB lineage: Bacteria > Acidobacteriota > Thermoanaerobaculia > Multivoradales > UBA5704 > UBA5704. The sequence goes on along the minus strand of DATARD010000135.1, from coordinate 9,291 downwards.
CTGCGCGGTCTGGCCCGCAAGCAGGGAACGACCCTCTTCCTGGTTCTCCTCGCCGGCTTCGAGACGCTCCTGCTGCGGCACACCGGCCAGGAGGATCTGCTGGTCGGCACCGCGACAGCCAATCGTTCCCGGCCCGGCACGGAGGGGTTGATCGGCCTCTTCGCGGACACCCTGGTGCTGCGCGCGGAGCTGGCGGGCGATCTCGCCTTCACCGCGGCGCTGGAGCGGGCGCGCGAGACCGCTCTCGGCGCCTTCGCCCATCAGGACCTCCCGTTCGAACGGCTGGTGGCCGCGCTCCAACCCGAGCGCGCGGCGGGGGAGATGCCCCTCCTCCAGGCCGCGCTGGTCTTCCAGGCCGAGCCGCCGGAGCCGGCGCTGCCGGGGCTCGCGGTGCGCCGGTTGCCGATCGACAGCGGCACGGCGCGGCTCGGTCTCTCTCTGGAGGTGGAGGAGAGCTCCGGCGGTAGCCCTTCTGGTCTTCGGGCCTCCTGGGAGCTGAGCCGCGATCTCTTCGATCCGGTGACGATCGAGCGGCTCGCCGCCCGCTGGACGAACCTCCTGGCCGGTGCCGTCGCCGATCCCGCAGCCCGCCTTTCGGCGCTGCCGCTGCTGGGAGACGCCGAGAGGCGGCAGCTCCTGGACGCGGGAGACGGAGAGCGGGGGCTCGTGATGCCGGACGGCCCGTTGCACCGCCTCGTCGAAGAGCAGGCGCGGCGATTTCCGGAACGGATCGCGCTGGTCTCGGCGGACGGCGAGATCTCATACGGCGAGCTCGACGCCCGCGCTGAACGCCTGGCCCGGCATCTCCGGGAACTGGGGGTGACGTCCGAGGCGCGGGTGGGCGTGGCGGTCGAGCGCTCGTTGCGGATGATCGAGTGCTTCCTCGCCGTTCTCAAGGCGGGAGCCGCCTACGTCCCGCTCGGTCCGGCCCTGCCGCGGGAACGCCTGGACGAGATGATCGCCGAGGCCGAAATCGGTTTGATTCTCACCGCCGATTTCCCCCTCTCCCAGGAGGAGGGGCTGGGGGAAGGGCCGAAGGCCCGGGCTTCCTCAGCCCTGGGCAACGCCCTGGGTGGTGAGGGTCTCGCCTACGTCCTCTTCACCTCCGGCTCCACCGGCCGGCCCAAGGCGGTAGCGGTCGAGCACCGGTCGATCGTGCGGCTGATCCGCGGCGACTTCGCCGATCTCGGGCCGGGCCAGGTCTTCTTCCAGATCGCGCCGCCCTCCTTCGACGCCTCGACTCCGGAGATCTGGGGCGCGCTCGCCAACGGCGGCCGGCTGGTGCTGCCGCCTCCCGGGCCTCTCTCGCTCGACGAGCTGGGCGCGCTCCTCGCCCGCCACGGAGTGACCATCCTGTTGCTCACCTCCGGCTTGTTCCAGGAGGTCGTGGAGAGCCGGATCGGCATCCTGCGCGGCGTCCGCCAGCTCCTCGCGGGCGGCGACGTGGTGTCCCCCGCGGCGGTGAACCGCATGCTCGCGGAGCTGCCCGGCTGCCGGATGGTCTGTTGCTATGGGCCGACCGAGAACACCACCTTCACCTGCACGCTCACCGTGCGCGAGCCCATCCCGGACGGCGCGACGGTCCCCCTCGGCCGGCCCATCGGCGGTACGCGGGTCGCGGTGCTCGACCGTTTCTTGCAGCCGGTGCCGCCCGGCGTCGCCGGGGAGCTGTGGACCGGTGGCGTCGGGCTCGCCCGCGGCTATCTGGGTCAGCCCGCTCTCACCGCCGAGCGCTTCGTGCCCGACCCGGAGGCCGCCACACCCGGCGAGCGGCTCTACCGCACCGGCGACCTGGTGCGCCGGCGGCAGGATCTCACCCTGGAGTTCCTCGGCCGCATCGACCGCCAGGTGAAGATCCGCGGCTTCCGGGTGGAGCCGGGGGAGATCGAAGCGGTCCTGGCGCGTCATCCCGCGGTAGCCGGGGTCGTGGTGGTGGTCCACGGCCAGGGAGCCGGCGACCGGAGGCTGGTGGCGTTCGTAGTTTCCACCGCCTCGGAAGCCGAGCTGGGCGCCTGGCTCGCCGGGCGTCTGCCGGGCTATCTGGTGCCCACGGTGGAGGTGGTGGCCGGGTTGCCACTGACCGCCAATGGCAAGGTGGACCGGGCGGCGCTGTTGCGGGCGTGGGAGGAAAAGGACCAAAAGGACATAAGGGACCTAAAGGACGAAAGGGACCTGGACCCGGTGGAGGCGGTGATCGCTTCGATCTGGGCGGACGTGCTGGGGGTGGAGCGGATGGGGCTTCACGACGACTTCTTCGCGCTAGGCGGCCATTCCCTGCTCGCCACACGCGTGCTCTCTCGGATCGTGGATGCCCTGGGCGTCGAGGTTCCCCTGGCGGCGCTGTTCGAGGCGCCGACGGTGGCAGGGTTGGCTGAAAAGCTCGCAAGCGCTCCCCCTCTCCCGTTCGGGGTGGGTGTGCGGGGGACGCACGGGAGAGGGGCAGGGGAGAGGGCCCTCTCTTTCGCCCAGCAGCGCCTCTGGTTCCTCGACCGCCTGGAGCCGGGATCGGCGGCGTACAACGTGCCGGCCGCCCTCCGGCTGCGCGGCCAGTTGGATATTTCCCACCTGTCTGCCGCTCTGGCCGGCATCGTCCGCCGTCACGAGGCGCTGCGCACCTCGTTCCCCGAGACGGCCGACGGTTCCGTCCAGGAGATCGCGCCGGCTCCCGCGGCCTCTGCGGTGCCCATCGAGGATCTGTCCGGCCTGGGGAGCACAGCAGAAGCGACAGCTTTGCGGCGAATGGAAGAGGAAGGCCGCCGGCCGTTCGATCTGCTGCGCGGTCCGGTCTTCCGCTCTCTTGTGCTGCGGATCGCGCCAGAGGACCACCTCCTCATCGTCAATCTCCACCACATCGCCGGCGACGGCTGGTCGATGGGTGTTCTCGTCCGCGAGCTGGCGTCGTTCTACTCGTCCTCCTCTCTCCCGGAGCCCCTGCCGGTCCAGTATGCCGACTACGCCGCCTGGCAACGCGGCTGGCTCACCGGCGACGTCCTCGCCGCCGAGCTGGCCTGGTGGCGCGAGGCGCTCCGCGGCCTGCCCGAGAGGATCGATCTGCCGACCGATCATCCCCGGCGCCCCAGCGAGCACAGACGGGGAGATCAGAGGCCGATCGATCTCGGCACGGATCTGACCCACAGTCTGGGCAAGCTCGCCCGCCGCGAAGGGGTGACCCCGTTCATGGTCCTCCTCGCCGTCTTCCAGATCCTTTTGGGCCGCTACTCCGGACAGGACGATCTCGCCGTGGGGAGCCCGGTCGCCGGCCGCGACCGGGTGGAGTTGGAGGGGTTGATCGGGCTCTTCGTCAATACCCTCGTGCTGCGCGGCGACCTCTCTGGAGATCCGGACGTGCAGGCTCTGCTGCGGCGGACGCGGTCGGTGGTGCTCGCCGCCCACCGGCACCAACGTCTCCCGTTCGAAAAGCTGGTCGAAGAGCTCGCCCCGGTCCGCGAGCTGGGCGCGACGCCCCTTTTGGCGGCCATGCTGGCCTTCCAGGGACCGGTCACCCGGCCGCCCGTGCTCCCCGGCCTGACCGCAGAGGTCATCCCCGTTCCGACCGGCACGGCGAAGCTCGATCTGCTCCTCGATCTGGGCGAGCGGGATGGCGCCTTGAGCGGCAGCCTCGAATACGACGCCGGCCTCTTCGACGCTCCGACGATCGACCGCCTCCTCGGCCATTTCCGCAACCTCCTGGCCGGTGCGGTGGCCGACCCCGGGCTCCGCTTGGCGGACCTCCCTCTCCTCGGCGCTCGCGAGCGGCAGCAGCTCCTGGAGTGGAACGCCACCGCGGCTTCCTATCCCGTGACCACGATTCCGGATCTGTTCGCGGCCCAGGCGGCGGCCACGCCGGAGCGCGTCGCGGTGACATGCGCCGGTGCCGCTCTCACCTATCGCGCGCTGGATCAGGCGGCGAACCGGCTGGCCCGCCGTCTGCGCCGCCTGGGCGTGGGGCCGGAGTCGGTGGTGGGGGTCGCTCTGCACCGCTCGCTGGAGATGGTGGTGGCCCTCTATGCAGTGCTCAAGGCCGGCGGCGCCTATCTGCCTCTCGATCTCGCGTACCCCGACGCGCGGCTCGCCCTGCTGGTGGAAGACGCCGGGGCGCCGGTGGTGATCACGCTGGAGCAGCACCGTTCTCGCTTCGTGGCGGTGCCGGATTGCGCCGTGATCGCTGTCGACAGCGAACGGGAGGCGATCGAAGCCGAAGACAGCGGGCCGCTCTCCGGGGAAATTTCCGGCGGGAGCCTCGCCTATGTGATCTTCACCTCCGGCTCCACCGGCGCCCCCAAGGGTGTGATGAATACGCACGCAGGGATCGCCAACCGCCTGCTGTGGATGCAGGCGGCCTACGGCCTCGACGGCGCCGACCGTGTCTTGCAGAAGACCCCGTTCACCTTCGATGTGTCGGTGTGGGAATTCTTCTGGCCGCTCCTCACCGGTGCGCGCTTGGTGGTGGCGGAGCCCGAGGGGCACCGCGATCCCGCGTATCTCCTCCGCATCCTGGTCGCGGAGGAGATCACCACGCTGCATTTCGTCCCCTCCATGCTCCAGGTCTTCCTGGAGGAGCCCGGGGTCGCCGCGGCGGCCTCGGTGCGGCAGGTGGTGGCGAGTGGTGAGGCGTTGCCGGCGGCGCTGGCGGAGCGCTTCTTCACCCGCCTCGCCGGGGCGCGGCTGCACAACCTGTACGGGCCCACCGAGGCGGCGGTGGACGTCAGTGCCTGGACCTGCGTTCCGGGCGAGTCCCCTGTACCCATCGGGAGGCCGATCGCGAACATCGACCTGCGGCTCCTCGACCGCTCCTTCCGGCCGGTGTCGGTGGGCGCGCCCGGCGAGCTCTGCATCGGCGGCGCCGGCCTGGCCCGCGGCTATCGCAACCGGGCGGCATTGACCGCCGAGAGGTTCGTGCCCCACCCCGAGGGGAGGCCGGGCGAGCGCCTGTACCGCACCGGCGACCTCGCCCGTTGGCGCCCGGACGGTCGCATCGAGTATCTGGGGCGGCTCGACCACCAGGTGAAGATCCGCGGCCAGCGCATCGAGCCCGGCGAGGTCGAGGCCGCCCTGGGACGGAATCCCGCGGTCCGCGATTGCGTCGTTCTGGCCCGCGAGGATCGCCCGGGCGACCGCCGCCTCGTGGCCTACGTCGTTCCGCGCGGCGGCTCTCTCTCGGTCGACGCTCTGCGCACCGCCCTGCGCCGGCATCTCCCGGAGCCCATGATCCCCGCCACGTTCGTGGTGCTCCCCGCGCTCCCGCTCACCGCCAACGGCAAGCTCGACCGGCGCGCGCTGCCCGCTCCCGAGGCCTCCGGCGGTGGCCCGATGGTGGCCCCGCGCACCGCGGCCGAAGCGGTCATCGCCGGCATCTGGCGCGATGTCCTCGGCCTGTCCGCCGTGGGCGTCGAGGACAACTTTTTCGACCGCGGAGGTCATTCGCTGCTCGCAACGCGGGTCGCCTCGCGGTTGCGGACCGCCTTCGGTGTCGAGGTCCCCGTCCGCGTGCTGTTCGAGACCCCGACGATCGCAACGCTCGCACAACATCCCCTGTTGGCTCCCCTCTCCCGGCGGGAGGTTGGGAGGGAGACGGGAGAGGGGCTGGGGGTGAGGGCGCTTCTTGCCGGCGAGGGTCACCGGCCCGCTCCCCTCTCCTTCGCGCAGCAGCGCCTCTGGTTCCTGGCCCAGCTCGATCCAACCTCCGCGGTCTACAACCTGCCAGCCGCCGTCGATCTGCAAGGCGATCTCGACGTCAGGGCTCTGACCGGCGCCCTGCGGGAGATCGTGCGGCGGCACGAGACACTGCGCACGACGTTCCAGGTGGCGAGGGCGGGACCGGTCCAGATCGTGGGCCCGGCCGACGATTTCCACCTGCCTCTGGTGGACCTCACCGCTTTGGTTGCAGGTGCGAGCGCCGAAGCGGAGCGCCTGACCGCCGGGGATGCGGTCCGCCCGTTCGACCTCCAGCGCGGCCCGGTCTTCCGACCCCTGCTCCTGCGCCTCGCACTGGACCGCCACCGGCTGCTCGCCTCCATGCATCACATTGTGAGCGACGGCTGGTCGATCGGCATCTTCATCCGCGAGCTGGCATCGTTCTACTCGTTCTCCCCGGGCCAGGGGGGTGAGGTCCTGCCGGTCCAGTACTCCGACTTCGCTCTCTGGCAGCGCCGCCGGCTCACCGGCGACGCCCTGGAGCAGGATCTCGCTTTCTGGCGCGGGGAGCTGACGGGACTGCCGCCGGGTCTCGACCTGCCCACCGATCGGCCGCGCCCGCCGGTGCAGACGTTCCACGGCGCCACGCGCTCCGTCTCCCTCGGCGCCGACCTCTCGACCGGGTTGCGCCATCTGGCCCGCGCCGAAGGGGCGACCGTTTTCATGGTCCTCATGGCAGGCTTCCAGATGCTTCTTGCCCGCCTCTCCGGACAGGACGATCTCGCCGTCGGCACGCCGGTGGCCGGCCGCACGCGCACTGAGCTCGAAGGGCTGATCGGCTTCTTCGTCAACACCCTCGTGCTGCGCGGCGAGCTGGCGGACGATCCCGCCTTCCGCACCCTTCTGGGCCGCACCCGCGAACGCTCGCTCGCCGGCCAGGCACATCAGGAGATCCCGTTCGAGCGCCTGGTGGAGGAGCTGAAGCCGGAGCGCAATCTGGCCCGTCCGCCGCTGTTCCAGGTCCTCTTCGTCTTCCAGAACACCCCGCGCGAGACGCTCGATCTGCCCGGCCTCACCGCCCGGCCGCTCGCGGTCGGCACCGGCACCGCCAAGTTCGAGTTGCACCTGTCGCTGGAGGAGAGGGCGGGGGAGGGGATCGCCGGTGAGCTGGATTTCAACCGCGACCTCTTCGACGTCACGACCGTCGACCGCCTGCTCGGCCAGTACGAGACCCTCCTCGCCGCCGCGGTGGCCGATCCCGGGCGCCGCCTCTCGGTGACCCCTCTTCTCAGCGCGCCCGAGCGGCAGCAGCTCCTCGCCGAATGGAACGATGGGGAAGACTCTCCGCGCGACCGCACCCTGCCGGAGCTGTTCGCCGAGCAGGTGAGGCAACGGCCGGACGCCGTCGCCGTTTCCTGCGGCGCGGACCGCCTGACCTACGGCGAGCTCGACCGCCTCTCGGGCATCCTCGAGCGCCGCCTGCGCTCGCTCGGAGCGGCGCCCGAAGAGCGCGTCGCCATCTGCCTCGAACGGTCGACCGCCCTGTTCGTCGCTCTCCTCGGCGTCCTCAAGACCGGTGCCGCCTACGTGCCCCTCGACTCCGAGCACCCGGCGGAACGGCAGGCCCTCGTTCTTGGAGACGCCCACGCCCGTGCCCTCGTCACCACCCCGGAGATCGCGGCGCGCCTGGCGGTTCCCGAGGGGCTGCTGATGGTTCGGCCGATTGATCAGTCCGGGCTCCCCTCTCCCGCTCGGGGTGGGGAGCTGGGGGCACGCGCGGGGGAGGGGCTGGGGGAGGGGGCGGGTGGGTGGCCGGTCCCCGTCTCCACCAACCCCGCCTACATCATCTACACCTCCGGCTCCACCGGCCGTCCCAAAGGCGTCGCCGTCACCCACGCCGAGGTCGTGCGGCTCCTCACCGCCACCGATCCCTGGTATCGCTTCGGTCCCGGCGACACCTGGACGCTCTTCTTCTCCTTCGCGTTCGACTTTTCCGTCTGGGAGATCTGGGGAGCCCTGGCGTATGGCGGCCGGCTGGTGATCGCTCCCTACTGGGTGAGCCGCTCGCCCGCGGACTTCTACGACCTCATCGCGGATGAGCAGGTCACCGTGCTCAATCAGACCCCGTCCGCCTTCCGGCAGATCATCCAGGCCGAAGGCGACCGGCCCGCCGAGCAGCGACGCCGTGACCTCGCTGTCCGGATCGTCATCTTCGGCGGCGAGGCGCTGGACGTGGCCAGTCTCGCCCCCTGGTTCGAGCGGCACGGCGACCGCACGCTGCGGATGATCAACATGTACGGCATCACCGAGACCACGGTCCATTCGACCTACCGGCCGATCACCGTGCCCGACCTTGCGCTGGCGCCGGTGAGCCCGATCGGTGTGCCCATTCCGGATCTCCAGATCCACCTCCTCGACCGCTGGCTGCAACCGGCGCCGGTGGGCGTCCACGGCGAGATCTGTGTCGGCGGTCATGGCCTCGCCCGCGGCTACTTCCGGCGGCCCGATCTGACCGCGATGCGCTTCATCCCCGACCCCTTCGCGGCCCGGCCCGGCGCGCGCCTCTACCGCTCAGGCGACTTGGCGCGCCGCTTGCCGGACGGCGAGATCGACTATCTCGGGCGCATCGACTTCCAGGTGAAGATCCGCGGCTTCCGCATCGAGCTGGGAGAGATTGAGGCGGTCATCGAGAAGCACCCGACGGTCCTCCACGCCGCGGTCCTGGCCCGCGAGGACCGGCCGGGAGACCGGCGTCTCGTCGCCTACGTCGTGCCGCGCGACGCGACGCTTTCCTTGGAAGACCTGCGCGGTGCCCTTCGCCAGCGCCTCCCCGAGTACATGGTCCCTGCGGCCTTCGTGGTGCTGGACGCCCTGCCGCTCACCGCCAACGGCAAGCTCGACCGCCGCGCCCTCCCCGCGCCGGACGCAGCCTCCCGCGGTCCGGTCGTGGCGCCGCGCACCGCCACCGAAGAGGCCATCGCCGCCGCCTGGCGCGAGGTGCTGGGACTGCCATCCGTCGGAGTCGAGGACAGCTTTTTCGATCTCGGCGGCCACTCGCTCCTCATCGTCCAGGTCCACCGCCTTCTCGCGGCCCAGTTTCCGGAGCTCGCGGTGGTCGATCTCTTCCGCTATCCCACCATCTCCGCCCTCGCCCAATTCCTTTCCAAGGAGCGGGTAGACCAGGTCTCGCTCGAAGAGAGCCGCGAGCGCGCCGACACCCGCACCGACCGCGCCCGCCAGCAGCGCGAGCTGCGCCGCCAAGTCCGCAAACGCTGATCGCGCCTGCGCTGGCAGCATCCTTGCTGTCGTTCTAGTCTTGATGGCCGAAGCAACCCTCGATCCGACCGTTCACGATCCAGCAGCCCCGGCGGAATCGGTCCCCCGCAGAGCACCCGAGAAACCGGAGCGCGCTCGCGAGCCACTGGGCCGCCGGGGCCTCCTCTGGGTGCTCGGCCTTGCCTTGCTTGCCCTGGCTCTGCTCTTTGCGGTCAGCCGTTTCGACGGCTACCTCCGGCGCACCCTGGAGGCGAAAATCAATCAACACCTCCGGGGTTACACGGTCAGCCTCGGGCACGCCCACTTGAGTCCCTTGGGCCTGTCCCTGACCCTCCGCGAGGCGGTCATCCGCCAGCAGGCCAATCCCGAGCCGCCGGTGGC
>DATARD010000330.1:0-13784 GCA_036264355.1 Thermoanaerobaculia bacterium | reverse complement strand
TCGTCGCGGTGCAGATGCTGGTGCCGGTGATGCCGCCACCCGCCAAGCGCTCGGCGTACACCTCGCGCATCCGCCGGACGTGGCGTCCGAAGTGCCCCTCGGTGATGAAGTCGCAGAGCACCGCCTGCTCCGGCACCGCCGCATGCCGGCTGGTCACCGATTTCGCCGCCGCGCGGCCGCCCGGCTGGAGCCAGGGAGCCTGCGGTCTCTGGACGCCATCCACCTGGCCTCGGCCCTCTCTCTGGGAGCCGATCTGGGGGCGATCGTGATCTATGGCTCCAACATGGCTCAGGCGCATCACTACATAGCCGATCACACCCGCCCGGAAATGGCCCGTGAAGAGCCCCGGAATTCCGGTGGCCAGCACCAGCACGCCGCCCATCTGCACCAGGGTCAGAACGCGGAAAAGGGTGTCGTCGTTGTCATAGGCCGAGGCGAACCAGGTGTAGTTCATCCAGGCCCACCAGGCGGCGGCGAATGCCACCAGATAGCCCGGCAACGCCTGGGTCACGTGGTGCTCCACCACGCCATGGTGCAACTGCGACGCCGCCTGGGAGATGGCGACGACGAAGGTCAGGTCGAACAGCAGCTCGAGCGGCGTGGAAACGCGATGCTTCTCGTGGATGTCACGGCCCCGGAGGCCGGCATGTGGAATCGTCATGGTCGTCGGGACCGGCGAATCCCTCGGAGCTGCCCCTGAGAGGAGCGCAGAGGGAGCCCGAGAAACGGGCCCCTTCCACGATCTTTTCAAAATCGCACGGCACCTTTTGGGGACCGCTCAGAACTGCGACCAGAGGAGTTGGTTCGTGACCTCGTGGTGGAACTGCACCTCGGAGGCCTTGATGAAGGTGCCGAGGGCCTTGGGGCAGCGTTCGGCCTGGGCCAGCTTGATCTCGGCGAACTTGGCGTGCACCTCCTCGCCCATCACCTCCTGCATGAACCGGCTCCCCTTGAACAGCCGGATCGCGTCGTAGATGTTGTCCGGCAGGAAGCGGGTGCGCGGCCGCTTGTCCCCCTCCTCCTCGCTCTGGGGGCCTTCGAGCCCGGTCTTGAGCAGGGTGTAGATCGCCATGTACGGGTTGGCGTCGGGAGCGATGGAGCGCACCTCGACGCGTGCCGAGCGCTCGTTGCCGAGGGGGATGCGCACCATGGAGCCGCGGTCGATGGCCGAGGCCTTGATCTGGTTGGGCGCCTCGAAGTGGGGGTCGAGGCGGCGGTACGAGTTGACGCTCGAATTGAGCACCAGGCAGATATCCGACGCGCTGGCCAGGATGCGGCCGATGAAGTCCCAACCGGCGGCCGAGAGACCGTCCTTGCCGTCCTTCTCCTAGAAGAGACTGGTCGACTGGCGGGTCAAGATCTGGCTGGCACCTAGTCCTACAGAACACCGCCGACGTGTCGGCGACATGTCGGCGACGCGTCGCCGACAGATGAAGACCCTGGGCTGACGACGCGGCGGCTGTCCCGCCGCTTCGCTCGATCCCTTGAAATCCTTGAAAAAGGAAGCTTTCCCTGCTTTGCCTCGCCATGGCACGCAGGTTGCTCTGTGACTGATGCAGGAGCTCCTGAATCGACGATCCCGCTATCTGCTTACCGGCGGGCTCATAAAGAATAAAACTTTTTTCAACGCAAAAGGAGAACCCCCATGGCAATGATCTACGTCCTCGTCGCAGTCAATGGTACGCAGCTCGCGCAGCAGGTCTCCGATGGGTCGATCAAGCCCGGCACCCAGAGCAGCCCGACCAACCTCGGCTCGTATCAGAGCTCGGACGTGTACATTTCGATGACGGCACAGAACAACGTTGTCGTGAACGATGGCGGTGAGTCCGAGCTGACGGTGGCCGCGAATGCGGGCGACACCCTCCGCTGGTCCATGCAGACGTTCGACAGCAATTCGGACTATACGGCGTACCTCTACGCCGGAGCGTTCAACCCGTCGGCGAACATCAGCTCCTTGATTTATCTGCCGGTGACCACGAGCTCATATCTTCCGACGAGCACCAATCCGTTGGCACCGCCGGCGCTGGTGCACAACAGCGTCTACTTCGCGCAGGGGACGGTGCTCCAGCCTGGAAAGCAGATCCAGTACACCTTGTCCTTCACACTGGTCAACAACTCGAACGGTGCGATCGTCGGCTACTTCTCCTGGGATCCGTTCATCAACGTGTCTGCGTAGCTCAGCGTCCTCGAACAATTGCCGGTCTGGGCCATTCGAAATCCAGGCCGGCAAATCCCACCCCGCTTCACACGAAAAGGAGTTGCTCCTGATGAATCCTTCTCTGACAGATATTCTCGTTATTGTGGATACTGCGACCCTGGCCACGCTCGTGGCTGACGGCACGTTGCAGCCGGGCACCGTGAACAATCCGCAGCCGCTGAACGAACAAGCCCAATCGAGCGTCCTGGTGACCTTGATGGCACAAGGTTCGTTTGTATCGAATACCAGTGAGGGCGTTCTGGTTGTCGGCGCGAATTCGCAGAGCCAGCTACGGTGGGCGATCTCTGGCCTTGATTCGAACGCCGCGTTCACGCCGTACTTCTGCCGTGGTCTTTTTGTCTACCACCCGGCCACGTTTGGCCTCCCACAATTTTCACGCCTAGTGATTGACAACGGTGTGCCCACGGTCATGTACATTCCATCTTCGACTGACCCCCAGGCCAAGCCCAAAAAAGTGACGAACACGACGCAACAGAGCAAAGGCCCGACGATCGGGGCGGGCGACAGGCTGTGGGCTTTCCTGGAGATCAACGTGATCGACAACTCAACGGGCGGCGAGATCGGGTACTTTGGGTGGGCACAATCCCTCTCTGTCGAGAGCGTCCCGGTGGACCCGGTCACGCCGACAACATAGCCCGGAGGAGGGCGCACTGCCCGATAGGTGCCGATAGGTGCCATCCAAGTGGTGAGGGTGCGACAGGCGCCGGATCCATCCGGGCGGGGAAAACGCCCGGCGGGAGGAAGATCCTCCCGCCGTCCGGGAAAACGAAGCGCTGGGACCGGCCGCTTTAGAACTGCGACCAGAGGAATTGGTTCGTGACCTCGTGGTGGTACTGCACTTCGGAGGCCTTGATCATGGCGCCGAGGGCTTTGGGGCAGCGTTCGGCCTGGGCGAGCTTGAGCTCGGCGAATTTGGCGTGCACCTCCTCCCCCATCGCCTCCTGCATGAACCGGCTCCCCTTGAACAGCCGGATGGCGTCGTAGATGTTGTCCGGCAGGAAGCGGGTGCGCGGCCGCTTGTCGGCATCCTCCTCCATCTGGGGGCCTTCGAGACCGGTCTTGAGCAGAGTGTAGATCGCCATGTACGGATTGGAGTCGGGAGCAATGGAGCGCACCTCGACGCGGGCCGAGCGCTCGTTGCCGAGGGGGATGCGCACCATGGAGCCGCGATCGATGGCCGAGGCCTTGATCTGGTTGGGCGCCTCGAAGTGGGGGTCGAGGCGGCGGTAGGAGTTGACGCTCGAATTGAGCACCAGGCAGATATCCGACGCGCTGGCCAGGATACGGCCGATGAAGTCCCAGCCGGCGGCCGAGAGACCGTCCTTGCCGTCCTTCTCATAGAAGAGATTGGTCGACTGGCGGGTCACCGAGAGGTTGGTGTGCATGCCCGAGCCGTTGATGCCGGTCACCGGCTTGGGCAGGAAGCACGCCGTCATCCCCAGGCGCGCCGCGACCTGCCGGGAGAGCAGCTTGTAGAGCTGCACCTGGTCGGCGGCCACCGAGGCCTCGGTGTAGCTGTAGTTCATCTCGAACTGCGAGGGGGCCACCTCCGGGTGGTCCTTCTCGTTGGCGAAGCCAATGGCCCGCTGCACCTCGGCGGCGGTGTCGATGAACTGCCGCAGGGAGTCGCCGGGTAGCGAGTGGTAATAGCCCCCCGTGGAGATGAAGTCGAAGCGGCCGGTCTCGTAGTAGGCGCGCTCCGCGTCGCGCCCATGGAAGAGGAAGCCCTCGATCTCGTTGGCGGCGTGGGCGACCATGCCGTCCTTGGCGTACAGCTTGTCGGTGTACGCCTTGAGCAGGGCCCGCATGTCGGCGCCGTACGGACTCCCGTCGCGCTCGTGGACCTCGCCGAAGGCCAGCACCTTGCCGGCGCCGAAGATGTCCGACGGCAGCCAATAGAAGGCCGGCCAGTCGATCGCCAGTCGCAGGTCCGACTCCTGCTGCCGCGAGAAGCCGCGGATCGACGAGCCGTCGAAGGTCAGATTGTCGGCCGCCTTGAGCAGGAACTTCTTGTCATAGTCCAGCATGTGCAGCCGGCCTTCGAGGTCGGTGAAGCACACGGTGACCGCCTTGATGCGCTTCTCGTCGTTGAGATAGCGCATCCGCTGCTCGCGGACCACGTCGGCGGGCCGCCGGGCCAGTCGCTCTTCCTTGGCCTCGAGGTTCATCTCCTCCAACTGGTCGTAGGGGATCTCCAGAAAGTCGCGCAGCCCTGGCTGCGACGCGCGGGGCGCCGGCTGCGCCATCTTCTCCAGCTTCTCCGGGGTCATGGCGGCGAGGGCCTCGGCTCGGCTCGGCTCTGTTGGGTGCATGGTTTCCTCCTTGGATCGGCGTTCCTTCCTCTTGGCCTAGATTCTACACGAACTAACCTAGTTGTCAAGGTAGTTAGGCTAAATGCACGTCGATTTAGGCTAATCGCGAGACTGGCCCTGCCTCTCCCGGGGAAGGGGCGGGGGAGCCGGGAGAGGGGCCGGGGTGAGGGTTTCGGGAGGCGGACGACTTTGACGGGGCCTTGGAGTCGCCCTCCTTCCGGTTGAGACGTCAATGTGGTAAGAACTTTACAGGTTTGTTGAGTCCCAGGTCGGCGAATTTCGTGAGGTATGGCCGTCGGCGATTCCGCGCGGCGGCATTCTCATTGGAGGACGTCTCATGAGGAGCGGCTTTGCGAGTTGTTGCTGTTTCGGGCTGGTCCTGCTGGCTCTGACCCCACCCTTCCTGGCCCTGCCGGCGGCGGCTCAGGAGCCCGCCAAGCCGGCCGATCAGGCGGCCGAGCCCAAACAGAACCCCACAGAGAAGGTGACCGAGGAGATCACCGTGACGGCGACGCTGCGCGAGGAGAAGGTCGAGGACGTGCCGTTCTCCGTGGCGGCGCCGAGCGAGGAACAGTTGCGGGAGCGGGGCGTCGAGACGGTCGAGGGCATTGCCACGAGCACTCCGGGCTTCACCGTGCAGAACCTCGGCCCCGGCCAGAGCCAGGTCGCGGTCCGCGGCGTCTCCTCGGGCCAGATCGTCCGCGACCAGCCGGGTGTGAAAGAGCAGGTCGGCGTCTATCTCGACGATTCGGGCATCTCCCTGTCGTTGTTCACGCCCGATATCGACCTCTTCGACATGAATCGCGTCGAGGTGCTGCGCGGCCCCCAGGGCACACTGTTCGGCGCTGGCTCGGCCTCGGGGACGCTCCGCTACATCACCAACCAGCCGAAGCTGGGCCAGAACGAAGCCGTGACCGAGCTCACCGCCACCGGCATGTCCGACGGCTCGCCCGGCGGCAGCGCCAAGGCCGCCGTCAATACCCCGCTCGGTGACAAGGCGGCACTGCGCATCGCCGCCTACTACGACCGCACCGGCGGGTTCATCGACGCCGTACAACCCAACCTGAGCATCAAGAAAGACGTCAACAGCGGCGACCGCGGCGGAGCCCGCATAGCCCTCAAGGTCCAGCCGAACGACCAGTTGTCGATCACGCCGCGAGTTCTCTATCAGAAAGTGACCACCGACGGCTGGAACCGCGAGGACGTGTTCAACATCCTGGCCAACCCGTACACGACGACCCGTCCGGCGGTCCGCCTGGGCGACCGGCAACAGTTCACACAGATCGAAGAGCCGTTCACCGACAAGTTCCTGCTCACCGATCTCAACATCGGATACAACTTCGGAAAGAACCTGGCGCTGACCTCGATCACCTCCTACACGGATCGCGACGTCTTGGTCGTCCGCGACGCGGGGGCGCTGACCTCCAGCATCACCGGCGGCAGCATTGGGTTGCCGCAGAACATCTACACCCTCAACGCGCCGCTCGACGACGCGACGACGGCGCGAGTGCTGACGCAGGAGTTTCGTCTCGCCGGGAAACAGGACCGGCTGGACTGGGTCGCCGGGCTCTTCTACAGCAACATGAAGCGCAACTACGGCCAGACCCTCCTCGTCTCGGGCTTCGAAGCTCTGAGCGGCATCCCCACCCAGGGGAATTTCGGCGCTCCGCGCGACGTCCTCTTCTTCTCGCGCCTGCACTACAAAATGGATCAGCGCGCGATCTTCGGCGAGGCGACCTGGAAGGTCACCGACCGCCTGGACCTGACCGGCGGCCTGCGCTACTACGATTTCCAGGAAGATCGCACGCAGACCTTCGACGGCATCTTTGCCGATCCGGGCACGACCAAAGGCTCGACCTCCGCCACCGGCTTCGCTCCCCGCCTGATCGCGAGCTACGCCGTGCTGGACAACACGAAGCTGAACGCCCAGGTGTCGAAAGGTTTCCGGCTCGGCGGCATCAACGATCCGATCAACGTGCCGCTCTGCACTCCTCAGGACCTGATCACCTTCGGCGGGCGCGGACGGTGGAAAGACGAAGAGGTCTACAACTACGAGATCGGCACCAAGTCCAAGCTGAGCCGCGGAAGCTTCAACGTCGCGGCCTATTACATGGACATCAGGAACCTCCAGGCGACGGTGACCGCCGGCTCCTGCTCCTCCCGCCTGATCTTCAACGTTCCCAAGGCGCGGAGCACCGGCCTCGAGCTCGAATGGAACACCTCGCTGGGCAACAACTTCGATTTCTCCATCTCGGCCAACTACGGGAAGTCCGAGCTGCGGTCGACTCTGACCTCGACCGATGCGTCCGGCAACGTGCAGGTCGTCTCCGGCATCGAGGCGGGCAACCGGCTGCCGTCCGTCCCCGAGTTCCAGGCCGCCGCCGTGGCCACCTACCGGTGGACGGTGCGGGAGACCTGGCTCGGCTATCTGACCGGGATCTATCAGTACGTCGGCTCGCGTTTCACCCAGATCGGTGACCAGGCGACAGGCTTCGGCCTCGTGGACTTGAATTCGTTCGGTGCCAACACGATCGGCGGACCGCTGACCCAGAGCACCTTCCGGTTCAACCCCGAGCTGCCGGCCTACGAGCTCACTAACCTGCGCCTCGGCTTCACCGGCGGCCGCTGGGACGTCGCGCTCTTCGTGAACAACCTGTTCGACGAGAACGCCCTGCTCGCTCTCGACCAGGAGCGCGGCACCCGCGCGCGCGTCGGCTACCTGGTGAGCCAGCCCCGCACTTTCGGAGTGACGGCACGGATCAACCTCCGCTGATCGCACCGAGTATCACCGAACATCGGGCCCTGCGGCAGAACCTCTGTCGCAGGGCCCGCGCCCGGCGAGTCGCTTCAGGAGGAATCCGCGACGATCCTCATTCCAGGATCTCCACGTATCCGTCGGTTCCATGCACGCGGATGCGCTGCCCATCTTTAATCAACCGGGTCGCGTTCTCCACGCTGACGACCGCCGGCAGGCCGTACTCCCGGGCGATCACCGTGCCATGGGTCATCAGCCCCCCCACCTCGGTCACCAAGCCCTTGATGGACACGAACAAGGGCGACCAGCTCGGGTCCGTGAAAGCGGTGACCAGGATATCCCCCGCTTCCAACTCGGCAGCCATGTCCGAGAGGATGCGGGCCCGTCCCTCGACGACACCCGCGGAGACGGGGAGACCGACCAGGGCTCCGGCGGGGAGATCCGCTCGCTTGTACGCACCGGCGACGATTTCCCCATCGGACGTGAGAAACCGCGGTGGCGTCAGCTTCCGGTGGCGCTCGTGCTCGGCCTTCCGCCGGCTGACGATCTGGCTGTCCAGCTCATGAGTGCGCATGACCTCCCACAGCTCCTGGAGCGTGAGGTAGTAGATGTCTTGCGGTTCCTGAAGCACCTTGGCTCGCACGAGCCGCCCGGCTTCTTCGAGGAGGGCCTGCTTGTAGACGAAGTAGCGGCTGACGATGCCGTACTTTGGATACTCACGGTAGCCCATGAAGTTCCGGAGCCGGCTGATCATTCGTTGCGTTTCTGCGGCCTTCTGCTCCCCGTCCGGCAATTGCCTCAAACGCTCCAGCAGCTCCTGTTCCTTCTTCGCGGCCTCCTGCCGCCCTTGCTCGAATTTCCGACTGCCGGCCCCCGGCTCGAAATTCTTGACGTTGCTGAGGATCAAGGGAACCAGGATCGTGGGTGCTTCGCTCCAACGCGTCCTCGTCACGTCGATTTCCCCGACGCATCGCATGCCGTACTTGTCGAGATACGCGCGGAGGGCGTCGTGGGCTTCCGGTCCCCCTTCCAACGGGAGCAGGCCCTCCAGGAAGCCATCGACCTTCGCCTGTTGGAGGTAAGCAATCACCTCCGGGTGCGGACGGATCACGTCCGCGACGTCCAGGAGCGCCAGCCCCATTTCCGAGGTGACGTTGTTCGGTGCGGACTGCGCGAGCGTGTCCGCGGCGTTCTTCTCGCCCAACCACGCCATCATCTGCTCGTTGATCCAATGGGCAGCGTTCATGCCGGCCATGATCGCGCCGAAGGTTCGCGGCTCGGACAGGCTCTGCCTCCAGAGCCGGACGTCTTCCAGGATGAAATCCAGGAGATCCGTTCCGGATTTCGTCCGGATGTCCCGCTTCAGCGCTTCGATCGACGCCTGGCTGCGCGCGATCAAGTCCGCGACGATCGCCGGATCGTCCTCGATCTGCGCCTGGAAGTCGGGACCCGGAGCTTTCGGAGCGTTCGGATCCTGGGGCGACAATGTGATGAAATCCCTCTCGATGAGGGTCGTCAGGGCGTCCTTGAACAGCGGATCGGAGCGGCCCAGGACATTCAAGAGCACGTCCCGGCCGGCCGGCGAAGCCAGTTGCTTCGTGATGTCGACGAACAACCGGCCACCCGCTGCAACCATGTGTCCTGTCTGGAATAAGGACAGCCCCAAGGGCTTCATGGGGTCGGTCATCATCTGCTGATGGCCGACGGAGACATAGACGTGCTTGCCCTGATCCCCGGCTTCAGGGATCGGGTACAGGGTGGTGATCGGCCGGCTCTGGACGATGTGAAACTCTTCCTCGACCAGGCACCATTCGATGTCCTGGGGCTGACCGAAATGCCATTCGATCTGCCGGCCCAGGCGCGCGAGCCGCACGATCTGCTCGTCCGTCAACACTTGCCGGTCCTGCCGGATCGCCGTCTCGATGACCTGGCCGTCCCGCACCTTGTAGCCATCGGCGTTCACTAGGCCGGAGACCAGGGCCTCGCCCAGGCCGAAGACAGCCTCGATCGATGCCACCTTCCGGTTCGCGGTGACGGGATCGGCCGTGAACAAGATGCCCGCCGCCTGCGGGAAGAGCATCTTCTGCACCACCACCGCCATGTGGACCTTGCGGTGGTCGAAGCCGTGTTGGAGGCGGTAGGTGACCGCCCGCTCGGTGAAGAGCGAGGCCCAGCACCGGCTGATGTGCTTCAGGATCGCCGGCGTGCCGATGACGTTCAGATATGAATCCTGCTGGCCCGCGAAGGAAGCCGCCGGTAAATCCTCCGCCGTCGCGCTGGACCGCACGGCGTAGGCCTCCTGCTCCCCGAGCCTGGCGAGGAAGCGGGTGATCTCTTCTTGGACGTCTTCCGGGATGGCGATCCCTTCGATGACCCCGCGGATCGCCGCGGCAACCTCCCGGATCGCCTCGCGGTCTTCCACCTTCAGCAGCGCCAGCCGATCGAGCAAGCCGCCGAGCGCCGGCGCTGCGTCCATTGCGCCCAGGACCCGCTGGAAAGCTTCGGTCGAGACGCAGAAGCCATCCGGCACGCGGATCCCTTCGAGCCTGGAGAGTTCCCCCAGGCTCGCGCCTTTCCCCCCGACCACCCCGACGTCGGTTCGATCGATCTCTTGAAGGCCAAGCACATCTGCACGCATCGGTTCACCTCGTTCAGCCGTGTTCATGGCTGCGAGGATAGGGGCTTGACGCAGTCTTGCCGCAAGCCCCCCTGCCTGGCATAATGTAGAAGTGGGGAGGGAGGGGCGGATACAACCTCAACCGCGGCGCGCCGCCTCGATGGTGGCGATGTCGATTTTTTGCATCTGCATCATCGCATCAAACGCGCGCTTGGCGGCGGCGGGATCCGGATCGGTGATCGCCTTGGTCAGGGCGATCGGTGTAATCTGCCAGGACAAGCCCCATTTGTCCTTGCACCAGCCGCACGCACTCTCCTGGCCGCCGTTGCCGACGATCGCGTTCCAGTAACGGTCCGTTTCGGCTTGGTCGTCCGTTGCGACCTGAAACGAGAATGCTTCGGTCTGCTTGAACGCGGGACCACCATTGAGCCCGAGGCAGGGAATTCCTATCACGGTAAACTCGACGGTCAGCACGTCCCCTTTCTTCCCTGACGGAAAGTCTCCCGGTGCGGTGTGCACCGCGTCAACGGATGAGTCGGGAAAGGTGCTGGCGTAGAATCGCGCCGCGTCCTCGGCGCCGCCATTGAACCAGAGGCAAATCGTGTTCTTTGCTGGCTTGGTCATGTCGCTCCTCCATCAGGGGTTGAAGCTCACTCCTTGGCGAGGATAGCGCGAATCTCCTCGTCTTTGCCGGTGAGCTGCCAGCGAATCAGTGAAACCGGGATGATGCCGACGGAGTAGGTTGGCCTGGAGGTAGAGCGAGGAATCTGCGACGATGACCCACTCAGTCATCGCGCAACTCGTCTGCGATCTGGTCCTCGGCAAGGTTGATCACAGGAATCTTCCGGCGGCCGAGCTCGTCCATGAACTGCAAGCGGGGAATGCCCGCCACCTCGGACGCCTTGCCGAGAGACAAGCGGCGGAGCTCGAACAACTTGGAGGCGAGCAGGAAGCGCAGCTCCTGCTCCAGCTCCTGAGGCTCCTGGCCTGAGGCGATCAGCAGGTCTTCGCTGTAGGGGATCTCAAGAACTCGCATGAAGGATGCCTCCTCATTGGCTGAAGTTCCACCAGCCCCATTCTCTCATGTCTCGCCGGCCCTTGTGGACGGCCGCCCCCCTTCACTCCTTGGCCACGATCGCGCGAATCTCCTCGTCTTTCCCGGTGAGCTGCCAGCGGATCAGCGAAACCGGGATGATACCCGCGGAGTAGACCTCCTCGAACCAGCGCTTCAGGGTGAAGGCGTCGCCGAGCTGGTGGGCTCGCTCGCGCATCAGGTCCTCGAGCTGAAGCTTGCCGGTGAGGTAGCTCGTGCCGTAGCCCGGCTGGCGGAGGTAGAGTTGTTGCTCGAAGCCGACGAGGTCGAGGTCGGGGCGCATCCAGCCGCGTGGGGTCCATTCGACCTGGAAGGCCTTGGCCTTTGCGAGGTCGAATTGGTTGTCCTGGAGGTAGAGCGAGGCGAGCCCGCGGGCGGCGCGCTGGGCGAGCATGATCCAGACGATCTCGCGCGCCCGCGGCTCGTCGTCGAAGAGGCCGGCATGGAGCATGAGCTCTTCCATGGCCGTGGCCATGCCCTCGGAGCGGGCGTCCCAGATGTTGTAGAGGAGCGGGCCGCGCCGGACGGCGCTCGGAGGCGGCTGGTCGCGCAGGCGCGCCAGGTCCCACCAGTGCGAGGAATGGGTGTAGAGGGTGAGCGGCTCGTAGTGCGTGGCGATGGCGAAGAAGCTTCGCTTTTCGATCGGCACGAATGAGCCCCGGTGCTCGCGCTGCTCGGCGTCCATCGTGGGCCGCATCGGGTAGAGATTGCGCTCGCCGAGGAAGGCGACGAATTTGCGAATCGCCCGGTCGGCGCGGCGCTGGAACTCGGCGTCGTCCTGCGCCGCGGTCATCGGCCGCGAAGCCGCGCCAGCTCCGCCCGCCGCCGCTCGAACGTCGAAGCCCGGTAGTCCGGCGCGCCCTGGAGAGACGGCGGCGTCTCGAAAGCACGCCAGTCCGCGAACAGTGCCTCGACGGGTGGCTTTCCGCCGGCAGCCGCCGAGGGTGGCGCGGCATCCGTTGCGAATGAGAACGCGAGAGCCAACGCCATCAAGAGACCGACCCGAGGGGCCCATCTCCGCGTACCAATCCCTGCGCTCATTGCGGACCTCCCTCAGGCCGCCCACTTGTGCAAAAACGCCTCGAACGCCGCCGCGTTGTAGCCCTTGCCCAACTCGAAATCGCCGGTGCTCTGGGAGTGCAGCAGCTTGCCGTCCTGATCGAGCACGAACAGGTGCGGATAGCCGTCGATCTTGGGGAAACCTGACAGGAACGCCTTGTTGGGGTTCTCTTCGCTGAAGTTGACCTTGACGACCACGTAGTGCTCGGCCATGTACCGGTGCAGGGTCTGCTCTCCGGCGATGAAGTCGTCGAGCCGGTGGCACCAGATGCACCACTCCCCGCCGACGTCGAGAATGATCTTTTTATGCTCCTGGCGCGCCGTGGCCACCGCGGACGCGAGATCTTTCGCGGGGTCACGCTTCGGATCGAACTTCTCGGCAGCGTGGCCGGCCTGGCTGAGGACGAGGAGGGTCAGAACGATCAGAGTTGAAAGAGCGAGGAGACGTTTCATGATTGAGCCTCAGAGCGCGACCAGGCGCGCGGATCGAGATCGTAGGGCAGCGGCGTCAGCGACTCGACGCCGTCCGGACCGAGCCAGACCAGGTCTTCCAGCCGGACGCCATAGCCGGTGTCTGGAGGCGGGGGCGTGGGATCGTAGAGGCCGGGCTCCAGGGTGAAGACGTCGCCTTCGCTGAGGACTCCCTCGGCGCCGGAGACCTTCTTGAAGATCGGCTGCTCGTGGATGTCGAAGCCGACGCCGTGTCCCAGGTTGTGGACATAGCCGGTGGTGGTGCCGGGCTGGGAGATCGGCGTCGCGTAGCCGCGCTCTTCGAAAAGGGCACAGATGACTTCCTGCAGGTCCCAGCCGCGGACGCCCGGAGCGACGCGCAGATGGGCGGTTTCGAGCGCGTCGCGGACGGCGGTCCAGGCGTGGCGCAGAGTCTCGGACGGGGCGCAGACGCAGAAGGTGCGGGTGCAGTCGGACCACAGGGTGCCGCGCGGGTAGAGGTCGACGATCAGCGACTCGCCGGCGCGGAGCACGCGGTCCTGAGTGCCGGTCGAGTGCGGCACGCCCCCCTCTTCAGCCGGCGCGATGATGTTCCCCTTCGGCTGCTCACAGCCATGATGGGACAGCACCTTCGCCACTTCGTCGCGCAGCCGGGCGACTTTCAGCGCTTCGCCGTCCAGCTCGAGAGTCTGATCGTCTCGAACCGTCGCGGCGGCGAGAAGGCTCGCCACGGCGCGCATCGCGGCGCAGGTGGCGTCCGACGCGGCGCGGATCGCCGCCAGCTCGGTCGCGGTCTTCCGCTTGCGCACGGCGAGGACCAGGCCATTGCCGGGGACGAACGTCCAGCCGTCTTTCGCCAGCCGGTTGCAGGCGGCGACGATGACTCCGGCCTGGCCGTAGCCGGCGAGAGCGAGGCGGCCGGGAGCGATCCCCAGCAGCTCCAGCGATTTCGCGGTGACACGGGCCAGGAAGTCCGCGGGCTCCGGCGCTTCGCTGGCCCAGCGGGTGAGGTCGAGCGCCTCGGGGGTCAGCAGGGCGAAGCCGGTGGCGGCGGCCTCGTCGCGCTCCATGGGGGTGAAATAGGCGAGATGCGCCGTCCCCTCGCGGGGAGCCACGAGCTGGCACTCCCCGAGATGGACGGCGCCCACGAAGGGTGCCAGATCGGGCTCCTGGGCGGTCCGGGCGAGGACGAGCAGAGCCTCGCAGCCCAGCTCCGCGAGACCTGTGGACAGGTCGGCGAAGCGATCGGAGCGACCGGACATTCGGCTCAGGCGCTCTGC
>DATARD010000322.1:0-26153 GCA_036264355.1 Thermoanaerobaculia bacterium | reverse complement strand
CCGGCGATCCAGGGGGTCCTGCGCCTCAAGGTCCGGCTCGACGGCGAGCGGATCGTGAGCTGCCGTCCGGTCATCGGCCACCTCCACCGGGGCCTCGAGAAGCTCTGCGAGGGGGCGCCGTTCGCCGACAACGTGCCGCGGACCGACCACCTCGATTTCGCGGCGGCGGCCACCAGCAACCTCGCCTACGTGGGGGCGGTCGAGCGGCTGCTGGGGATCGCGGCGCCGCCGCGGGCGCGCTTCCTGCGTACCCTCTTCGCCGAGCTGCAGCGGCTCGCCTCGCACCTGCTCTGGCTCGCCACCCACGCCGCCGACCTCGGCTTCATGCCGCCGTTCTTCGCCGCGCTGCGCGAGCGCGACCGGGTGCTCGGCCTGTTCGAGGTCTACCTCCGGCAGTATCCCGGCTTCAGCGGCATGCGCCCCGGCGGTCTCTCCCACGATCTGCCGGCCGGCTGGGTGGAGAAGTGCCGCGAGCTCGCCGGCTCGTTCCCCGCCCGGCTCGACGAGCTCGCCGGGCGCCTCGCCGACGATCCCCGCTGGAAGAAGCGGACGGTGGGGCTCGGCGTGCTGGCCGCCGAGACGGCCCTCGACCTCGGGGTCACCGGGCCGGCGCTGCGCGCCGCCGGCGTCGCCTGGGACCTGCGCCAGGCTTCCCCTTACGAGGCTTACGGCGAGGTGGCCTTCGAGGTGCCGGTGGGGCGCAACGGCGACGCCTGCGACCGCTTCCGGGTGCGGGTCGAGGAGATGTTGCAGGCCGTCCGGATCGTCGTCCAGTGCCTGGACGGCCTGCCGGACGGCCCCGTCCTCGCCGAGCCCCCGGCGGAGGGGAGCGGCGACGGGGAGATCTACCATGCCGTCGAGGGGCCCAAGGGGTAGATCGGCTTCTATCTCGTCGGCGATGGGACGGCGGGCCCCTGCCGCTGCCACGTCCGGGCGCCGTCGTTCGCCAACCTCCAGGCCCTGCCGGAGCTCTGCCGCGGCGGGCCGGTCGGCGATCTGGTGGCGTTGATCGGCTCGCTCGACCTCGCGCTGGGAGAGGTGGACCGGTGAAGGGGTCCGAGGGGTTGGAGAGCCGGAATAAGGGCGCTGTCTTTCAGGTTGGAAATCGAATAAAATAACAGGGGTGACGCCGCATTTTGGCACCTCGTGTGCCGAATCGGCGACCTTCCAGCGACCTTCCTGAACCGGGCGCCCTGGACGCTGATCCCACGGAGGACGCCGGCTCGCAGTCCCGCCTCCTCCGGAGTGTCATCCCGGAGGGACACCCTGTTCAGGTTTTCAACCGGACCGGAGAGGCCGGAAACCGGCCTCTGTCTCCTCAAAACCGTTGGCACCGTCTGTGCGTATCCCAGAGGCGAGGGGAGAGGTTCACCTTGAAGGGAGTCAGCATGCCAAAGACCAGCGTCGACCACCAGAAAGGGTGGAATTTCGAGGCGGCCGCCATGCCGTTCGTAGACGCTCTGTACAATACGGCCTATCGGATGACCCGCAACTCCGAGGACGCTGAGGATCTCGTGCAGGAGACTTATCTCAAGGCGTACCGCTACTACGACAAGTTCGAGGAGGGGACCAACTTCAAGGCGTGGTTGTTCAAAATTATGAAGAACACCTTCATCAACAACTACCGCAAGAAGCAGCAGGCCCCGACGCTGAGCGATTTCGCAGAGATCGAGGAGTCGTTCGAGAACCAGGTGAGCGAGGACGCGACCCGGCAGACCAAGAACCCCGAAGAGGAGCTGCTGGAGAACGTCCTCGACGAGGACGTGCAGCGCTCCCTCGACAAGCTGCCTCCGGACTACCGCATGGTGGTCATCCTGGCCGACCTGGAAGGCTTCTCCTACAAGGAGATCGCCGACATCCTCGAAGTCCCGGTGGGAACGGTGATGAGCCGCCTCTACCGGGGCCGCCGCCTGCTCGAGCACGCCATGCTCGACTTCGCCCGTGAGCATGGCTATCTTCGCGAGGGGGAGCCCGCTAAAATGCGCAGCAAAAGCGTGTCCAAGTAGGCTTGGAACGCGGAATAAGCAGCCCGGCGCAGGAGTTGATTAGAAAGGTTGCGTCGCCGGGAGCCACGCAGCGGGATCGCGGAGGAAGGATGATGGACTGCAAAGAGGTCGGGACCGTACTTTTCCTCTTCTTCGACAACGAGATGGAAGAGGAGTTGCTGGCCCCCTTTCGTGACCATGTCGCACAGTGCAGCCATTGCACGAAGCGGATGGCCTACACGCGGAAGCTGCTGGTGATCGTGCGTGAGAAGTGCGTCCGGTGCTCGGCGCCCGACCGCCTGCGACACCGCATCCTCACCAGCCTGCCGCATCGCGGCACCGTCCCCGGCCCCTACTGATCTCCCGTCCTTCCTCCGCCCTTCTCGCCATGAACATCCGCCGCATACCGCTCACTCTCCTGGCGCTGGCGTGCCTGCTCGGCGCCGGCTCCGCCGCGGCGCAGGATATCCGCCTGCAGGGCTTGCAGGGGGAACATCTGGCCGAGGGCGACATGGCGAAGGGGACGATCATCGTCGTCTTCTGGACCTCCTGGTCGCCGCACTCGCGCGACATCGTGGCCCGGGTCAATCCGCTGGCGCGGCGCTGGAGCGGCAAGGCGCGCGTGGTGACGGTGAACTTCCAGGAGGAGCGGCCGGCGGTGGAGAGCTTTCTCGCCGGCAAGGGGCTCACCGTCTCCGTGTTCCTGGACGGCGACGGGGCCTTCGCCAAGAAGTACTCCATGGCGACCCTGCCCGGCCTGCTCATCGTCCGCGACGGCCAGACCCTCTACAAAGGGCGCCTGCCCGACGACCCCGACCGTGTGATCAGCGAATATCTCGGCTGATCCATGCATACGATCTGCAAAGACTTCACGTTCGCCGCGGCGCACGCCATCCGGGGCCATACCCGGGGCTGCCAGAACCTGCACGGCCACAACTACCGGGTGCGCGTGCACCTGCGGGCGGAGCAGCTCGACCCGCTCGGCATGGTGCTCGACTTCGCCGATCTCAAGATCATGATGCAGGAGATCGTCGGGCCGTTCGACCACGCGGTGATCAACGACATCCCGCCGTTCGACCAGCGCAACACCACGGCCGAGCTGGTCAGCCAGTACGTCTTCGAAGAGGTCGCCCGGCGGCTCGCCAGCCAGGACCGGGTGCGCGTCGCCCGGGTCGAGGTCTGGGAGAACGACACCGCGTGCGCCATCTTCGAGCCTTGACGGAGGGTCCCGGAAGAGAGAGCGGCCGCAGATCATGTGTGGTCTTACAATCTTCAGGTGTAGGTCGGAAAGCCGCGTTGCCGGTGTATACTCCCCGAATGACTTCCCAGGACGACGAGCTTCTGACCCCAGAGCCGGACATCGATCCACAGGATGAGGCGCGTTACCGGGCCGAAGAGCAGCGCCTGCTTGCCTTTGTCGCGAAGCTGGCGAAGAGCCGGGGAGCATCCATCCGCTCCTTGGAAGCCAAGGCGGGTGTGGGTCTCTCGGTGTTCTCCAAGGTGCTCAGCGGCAAGGTGGCTCCCTCCGTGCGCCACCTGCTCCGGATGTGCGACGCCATCGGCGTCAGTTGGGCGGAGCTCTACCGGCTTGCCTACATGGGAGAGGACGAGATGACCGTGAGCCCCGAGTTTCGCGATCAGGTCGTCGTGGTGCTCAAGCAGCAGGGCCTTCTCCCCGTCAAGCCGGCACCTCCCGCGAAACGCTGACGGCCGCCGCCCTTTTTCCGTGCCCTGCGCCCGCCACGCAGACGATCGACTCCAGCCAAAGACGACCGTCTCCGTCTCCCAGACGATCGTCTCTGGCGCAAAGACGATCGTCTCCCCGGCCGGAGAAGATCGACTTTCGCCAAAGACGATCGTCTCCGCCGCGGAGAAAGACCGTCTCCGGGCCGGAGCAAACCGACTCCGCCCAAAGTCGATCGTCTCCAGGCTGGAGACGATTGTCTCCACGCCGCAGACGATCTTCTCCAGCCCAGAGTTCATCGTCTCCGGCCGAAAGACGGTTGACTCTGGCTAAAGACGATCGTCTCCGAGCTGGAGAAGATTGACTCTGGCCCGTTGGGCAAGGAGGAGGGCCTTCTCCCGGTCAAGCCGGCACCCCCCGCGAAACGCTGACCCTGGCGCCGCCCCTTCTCAAGCGCTGGCGCAGATCAGCATCCGCGGCTCGAAGTAGAGCCCGGGGTGATTCTCCGCTTCCTGCAGGAATCTCTGGAGGAAACGGGCGTGCTGTTTCTCCGCCAACCTCTCGGCGCACATCACCTCGAAGGTCACGAGGGCGTGCTGGGCATTCCGGTTGAACTTTTTGCGCTGCGCCCGCTCCACGAGATCGAGGGCCGTGGCATGCAGCGCCGGGTTGTTCTTCTGGTCGAGGTAGACCTTGGCCAGGTCGACGCCGGCCACCGTCGCGACGTATTCGAGGCCCTCGCGGCGGAAGCCGTCGCGCACCTCCGTCAGGACCTTCTCGGCGTTCGCATAGCGGCCCCGAGCGGCGAGGAGCTTGCCTTCCACCCAGCGCAGACGGAGGAGGTTCAGGGGATCGTCCGCGAAGATCTGGCGCAGGTCGCCTTCCAAGAGGATGCCGCTCGCCTCGCGGAGCTCGCCGGCCTCGATCAAGGAATTGGCGAGGTTGTGCTGCGCCACCGCCGCGAGTTTGGGGTCCCGAACCGGGTCAAGGAGGTGCACGGCGCGGCGGAAGATCTCGACTGCTTCGTGGGGTTTGTCCCCGACGAAACGAGACACGCCTTTGGTCACCAGAACCCGGCCGGCCAAGTGGGGCTCGCCCAGTCGCAGATAGGTCCAGTGTGCCTGGTCCAAGAGGAAATCCGCTTCCGCTATGCGCCGTTCGTCAAGCCTGAGCCCGCCTTCGACTTGGTCGAGGCGGGCCTGGATCATCAAGTTGCCGGTGCCCGCCTCCGCCAGGGCTCGGGCTTTCTTCAGGGAGTCGCCGGCTCGCGGAAAGTACTCGTTGACCCGCTCGGCGTTGGCCACCTCGGCCGCCGCGCGGGCGCGCAGATCGGCGAGCAGCGCCGGCCGGTAGAGGGGGCTCGGGCTGAGCTTCTCGGCCGCGCGCTGCGCGCTCTGCGCAAGCTGAAGCATCAGCTTGCGGTCGCGGAAGCGGGCCGTGAAGCTCAGCTCCAGGAGCATTTCCACTCCGGCCCAACGGCCGCGGGACGGCCGGCGGTCCGAAGAAGTGGGTTTGCCGAAGCGTTTCGCTTGCAGCCGCGCCACTCCTTCGTCGCGCAGCTCCCCCTCCTCCGCCCACGCCGCGGTGAGCTCGGGGAGGGCCGCCTCGGCGCGGTCGAAGCAGGCGTCGTATGCGTCCTCGTTCTCCCGCGCCTCGGGAAGGAAGAGGCCGCGGGCCGCCTTCTGGAGGCGGGCGGCGCAGACGGAGCAGCCGTCATGGAGGTGCCGCGCGATGCGGCGCCGCGCCGCCGGCTGGAGGCGGTCCGCGATGAAGTCCCGGATCTCGTGGTCGCGGAGGTGGCGGATCTCATTCTCGATTGTCATGTAGCTAAATTCTCTCATTGTGGAAATCCGGTTGCAATCCTCGCCTCGCTGAGAACCCGGGAGACTCCGTTTTTCAATTGCGCCCGTCAGGATTAATGCAACTGGAGGTGTCTAGGCACAGGGCCGCGGTTCCTGCCTTGCCGAAGGGGAGGCCGGTGCTGAAGGCACTGCACAGGCCCCCTCCGCCGTTTGGGTCGATGCAACCGGTGGTCTTCAGAATCCAGCCGAAGAAGACCTCGGCGAGCTGTTCCCAGCGGCTGGAACTCTCGGGGGAGAAGCCGGCCGCCTGGGCTGGAACGGCGACGGCGCCGAGAGCGAGGGTGAGGAGGAGGATCGCGGTGGCCCGTGTGACGTGAGACCGAAACATAGAGGCTCCTTGGCGCCGCGGATCAGACTCGCCCGGCATGGACGAACGCGCCCGCGGACGCATTGACGCTCCTAGTGTGCCGTGATTTCGCCAAAAGAGCGCATCTCCATCGCCGTTCGGAGATGAAAGTCCGCGAAGGCGCATGAAGACGCGCTGAGCCGGCAACCCGGTAGCGCTCAGAAGGAAATCTAGACGCTCGTTCCACCGGGCTGCAAGGACGCGCTCGATCGGCGATGAGCCCATCGCCTTCAGAGATCGAAGCGCATCGGATCAGCGAAATGTAGATCTGCAATCGACGATCGATGATTTTTGATCTTGACGTACGGCATGGCGTGTGGTGATATCTCCGTCACCCATGGAACGAAAATCTTCACCTCAAGATAGAGCATCATCAATTCTGGCCCGGGAGCTGGGATCGCGGATTGCCCATTTCCGCGAAATGTTGGGGTGGCGGCAGAACGGCTTGGCGGAGCAGGCGGGCCTGCGGCCCCAGCGGCTGTCGAACATCGAGAGAGGCGTTCAGCTCCCCCGGGTGGACGAGCTGGTGATCTTGGCCCGAACCCTTGGCGTCAGTCTTGACGAGTTGGTCTTCGGAACGCCGCGCCGAACGCCTTTGACGACCCTCGCCGCGCAGCTCGAAGCGCTGATGCCCGAGGCCGAGCTGGCCGCTCTGACGCGGCATCTGGAGGTTCTGGCGACAGGCTACGCGGCCCGCCAGGCAGCCTCCCAACAATCACGAAAGGAGTGAGACTTGAGCAAACAACGATCTCAACAGCCGGGAGGCCCGCCGGAAGACGGCCATGCGCAGCACCTGGAGCTGGCCGACGTCGCCGCGCTCCTCGGCAGGGATGATCCCTCCGGCAAGGTCTGCCGCCATCTGGCGGCCGTCTGCGCGCCCTGCGGCGAGCAACTGCGCCGCGTCGAGGCCTTGATGCAGCGCTTCCGGCATTGGAATCCCGAGATCGCCGTCGCCGAAGGGCTCGCCGCCGACGGCCTGCTCGACGCGCTCCTCGCGACAGACTCCGCAAGCTGGTCCTCCCGGGTCGAGCGGGAGGCCGAGCTTCAGACGTGGGGTGTCGCCTGGGTCGCCCTGGAGCGGGCACGGGCCTGCCGGGCGGGTGAGGGTCGGGCCCTGGAGCTTGCGCTCCTGGCGGCGCAGGTCGCCGGCCATCTTGGCACTGTCTACCATCCGGATTGGATCGCCGATTTGAAGGCGCTGGCCCATGCCGCCGCCGCCGCGGCGTCGCCGCCGGACGACGCGGACGGCCGGCTGCGCCAGGTGGCCGCCGCCACGGCGGCGCTGCAAGGGGGCACCGGAGATCAAGCCGTCGCCCGGGAGGTCCTCGAGCTGATCGCGCGTGCCGTCTACGAGCCCTGAAGGCGGTAATGAGGTAGAATCGATGCTCCCGACCGGAGCAACTTTCGCCCGACGGGACCGTAGCAGTATCCTGCACGACTCTCCGGGCTCATGCCTGTGCCGTGGCCCGGCTCATCAAAAGGAATTGAAGGAACAGGAGAATGGCTTCCGACAAGACGACTCTTGACGGCCTGCGGATCGATCGCAGCTCCGGCGCCGCGGGTGGCTCGCGGCGCTGGATCTGGATCGCCGCCGTCCTGATCCTGCTGCTGGCCGCCGGCGCCTTCGCCTGGCTCCGCCGTCCCGCGTCCGCCGAGGTGAAGACGGCGGTGGCGCGGGAGAAGACGGGCGCGGCGGCGGGAGCGGTGCTCAACGCCTCCGGCTATGTGACCGCCCGCCGCCAGGCCACCGTCTCCTCCAAGATCACCGGCAAGGTGAAGGACGTGCTGGTCGAAGAGGGGATGGTGATCAAGGAGGGGCAGGTGCTCGCCCATCTCGACGACGTGACGGCGACCAAGCAGCTCGCGCTCGCCGAGTCGCAGCTCGAAGCGCAGCGCCGCGCGCTCGCCGAGACCGAGGTGCGCATCAAGGAGGCGGAGCTCAACCGCCAGCGCCAGCGCCGGCTGCGCCAGGAGGGGGTCGGCACACAGTTCGACCTGGACTCGGCCGATGCCAACGCCGACTCCCTGAAGGCGCGCCTGGAGCAGGCGCGGCAGGAGGTCACGGTGGCCGAGCGCACCATCGCGCTGCGCCGCCAGGACATCGACGACGCGGTCATCCGCGCGCCGTTCTCCGGCGTCGCGGTGAGCAAGGACGCGCAGCCCGGCGAGATGATCTCGCCGGCGGCGGCCGGCGGCGGCTTCACCCGCACCGGCATCTGCACCCTGGTCGACATGAAGTCGCTGGAGATCGAGGTCGACGTCAACGAGAGCTACATCAACCGGGTGAAGCCGGGGCAGAAGGCGGTCGCGACGCTCGACGCCTATCCCGACTGGCAGATCCCGGCGCGGGTGATCATGCCGGTGCCCACCGCCGACCGCCAGAAGGCGACGGTGAAGGTGCGCCTCGGATTCGAGGAGCTCGATCCGCGCATCCTGCCGGACATGGGAGTGAAGGTCGCGTTCCTGGAGGATGCGCCGGCCGGTGGCGGAGCCCCTGCCAAGCCGGCGGTCACCGTGCCGAAGGCCGCGGTGCGCAAGGACGGCGAGCACGACGTCGTGCTGGTGGTGAAGGACGGCCGGGTGGAGCGGCGGGCGGTCGGGCTGGGGCCCGCGGCCGGCGACGACGTGACCGTGCTCTCGGGGGTCAGCGGCGGCGAGCAGGTGGTGATCGAAGGACCGGCGGATTTGAAGGACGGCGCCCAGGTCGCCGTCAAGCCCATGCAATAACAAGGAGGATCGAGGAGACGATGGATAACAAGGCCCTGGTGAAGATTCGCGGCGTCCACAAAGTCTATTTCCGCGGCTCGGAGCGGCTCGACATCCTGAACGGCATCGACCTCGACGTGCCGCAGGGTGATTTCCTGGCGCTGATGGGACCGTCGGGCTCGGGCAAGACGACGCTGCTCAACCTGATCGGCGGCCTCGACCGGCCGAGCTCCGGCTCGCTGGCGGTGGCGGACGTGCCGATCGATCACCTGTCCGACGGCAAGCTTGCCGAATGGCGGTCGCGCCACATCGGGTTCGTCTTCCAGTTCTACAACCTGCTGCCGGCGCTGACCGCGGAGAGGAACGTCGAGCTGCCGCTGCTCCTCACCTCGCTGTCGAAAGCGGAGCGGCGCAGCCACGTGGCCACGGCGCTGTCGGTGGTCGGCCTCGCCGAGCGCGCGCGGCACTATCCGCGCCAGCTCTCCGGCGGCCAGGAGCAGCGGGTGGGCATCGCCCGCGCCATCGTCACCGATCCGACGCTGCTGCTCTGCGACGAGCCCACCGGCGACCTGGACCGCAAGTCGGGCGACGAGATCCTCGATCTGCTCCAGGCGCTCAACCGCGACCAGGGGAAGACGATCATCATGGTCACCCACGACCCGCACGCGGCGGCGCGGGCGCGGCGCACGCTGCATCTCGACAAGGGTGAATTGGTCACGGAGGCGGCGGCATGAAACTCTTTCCGTTGATCTGGAGCAACCTCTGGCGCCGCAAGCTGCGCACCCTGTTCACCCTGGCGGCCGCCCTGTTCACCTTCGCCCTCTTCGGCATCCTCGCCGCCGTCAACCTCGCGTTCGGCATGGGCGTCGACGTCTCCGGGGCCGACCGGCTGGTGGTGATCCACAAGATCTCGCTGATCATGCCGCTGCCGATCTCCTACGGCGGACGCATCGCGGCGGTGCCCGGCGTCTCCGCGGTGACCCACATGAACTGGTTCGGCGGCATCTACAAGGACCCGAAGAACTTCTTCGCCCAGATGGCGGTCGACACCCCGACGTTCTTCGACCTCTACCCGGAGTACGTCGTGCCGCCGGACCAGAAGAAGGCCTGGGACGCGGACCGGGCCGGCGCGATCGTCGGCCGCGACCTGGCGCAGCGGTTCGGCTGGAAGATCGGCGACAAGGTCCCGATCCAGGGCACGATCTTCCGGCGCAAGGACGGCTCGGCCATGTGGGATTTCAACATCGACGGAATCTACGAGCCGGGTAAGAAGGGGGTCGACGCCACCCAGTTCTTCTTCCACTACGACTACCTGAAAGAGGGGAGCCGGACGGGCACCTTCACCGACATGGTCGGCTGGTACACCGTGCGCATCGCCGATCCGAACCGCGCGGCGGAGATCTCGCAGCGCATCGACGGCCTGTTCGCCAATTCGCCGTTCGAGACCAAGTCCTCCACCGAGAAGGCGTTCGCGCAGTCGTTCGCCAACCAGATGGGCAACATCGGCGCCATCGTGCGCTACGTCGTCTCGGCGGTCCTCTTCGGCATGCTGCTGGTGATCGGCAACACCATGTCGCAGGCGGTGCGCGAGCGGACGAACGAGCTGGCGGTGCTCAAGACCCTGGGCTTCGGCAACGGGACCGTGCTGTTCCTGGTGATCGCGGAGTCGTGCCTCCTCGCGGTCACCGGGGCGGGGCTCGGGCTGCTCTTTGCGTGGGGTGTCCTGGCGCCGTTGCTCGGCAAGGCGCTGAAGCAGTTCCTGCCGGTCTTCTACATCCCGGCCTGGGGGATCGCGCTCGGCTTCGGCATCGCCCTGGTGCTCGGCGTGCTGACCGGCCTCCTGCCGGGGATCCAGGCGATGCGCCTGCGCATCGTCGACGCCCTGAGGAAGGTGTGACATGCTCAACTGGCTCTCGCAGATCACCGCGGTCACCTGGCTCAACCTGCGCACCCTCGGGCAGCGCCGCGGCGCCTCGACCGCGGCGGCGTTCGGGATCATGGTGGTCGTCGCCGTCGCCATCGCGATCCTGTCGATCGCCGAAGGCTTCCGGCAGACCATGCGGTCGACCGGCGATCCGGCGACCGTGATCGTGCTGCGCGGCGGCAGCGACTCCGAGATGACGAGCGGCGTCAACCGTGACGCGGCGCGGATCATCTCCGAGGCGCCCGGCGTGCTGCGCGCGCCGGGCGGACCGGTCTCGTCGGCGGAGAATTTCGTGATCGTCGACGTGCCCAAGCGCTCCACCGGGACCGACGCCAACGTTCCCCTGCGCGGGGTGGAGCCCGCCGCCTTCGCGGTGCGCAAGAGCTTCCGCATCACCGCGGGACGCCGCTTCGAGCCCGGCAAGAACGAAGTGATCGTGGGCCACGGCGCCGCCCTGGGGTTCTCGGGGCTCGAGATCGGCCACAAGCTGCGCTGGGGCGAGAATGAATGGACGGTGGTGGGCACCTTCACCGACGGCGGCAGTCTCAGCGAGTCAGAGCTCTGGTGCGACGTCGGCGTGCTCCAGCCGGCCTACCGGCGCACCGTCTACCAGTCGGTTCACACCCGTCTCGAATCGGCCGCGGCGTTCACCGGTTTCAAGGACGCCCTGACCGCCGATCCGCGGCTCGACGTCTCGGTCTACCGCGAGCCCGACTACTACGCCGGGCAGTCGGAGGGGCTCACGACCATGGTCAAGGGTCTGCTCTGGCTCATCTGCCCGCTGATGCTGGCCGGCGCGATCTTCGGCGCGCTCAACACGATGTTCAGCTCGGTCGCGACGCGCAGCCGCGAGATCGCGACGCTGCGCGCGCTCGGCTTCGGCAGCGGGCCGGTGGTGATCTCCGTCCTCGCCGAGTCGCTCTTCCTCGCCATCCTCGGAGGCGGTGCCGGAGCGGCGTTCGCCTACTACGCCTTCAACGGCTTCCGCGCCGCGACGATGAACTGGCAGAGCTTCAGCCAGGTCTCCTTCGCCTTCGCCGTCACGCCGCGCCTGCTGCTGATGGGCTTCCTGGCGACCCTGGCGATGGGGCTGATCGGCGGCCTCTTCCCGGCGCTCCGGGCGGCCAACCTGCCGGTGGCCACGGCATTGCGGGAGCTATGAGGCGGACGATACAATCCCGGCCATGACGAATCCAGCAACAGGACCGGCAGCCAACGCCCATGCGGCGGCGAAGCTCACCCTCGACGGCAAGGAGTACGAGCTTCCCGTCGTGGTGGGGAGCGAAGGCGAGGTCGGTGTCGATATTTCGCAGCTCCGCGCCCACAGCGGCGCGATCACGCTCGATCCGGGCTACGGCAACACCGGCGCCTGCGAGAGCGCCATCGCTTTCATCGACGGTGAGAAGGGCATCCTGCGCTACCGTGGCTATCCGATCGAGGAGATCGCGGGCAGGGCGCGGTTCGTGGAGATCTGTTACCTGCTGATCTACGGCCACCTGCCGAATCAGGCCGAGCTCGCCGACTTCAGCCAGCGCCTGACCCGCCACAGCCTGCTGCACGAGGACATGAAGAAGTTTTTCGAGGGCTATCCGGCGAGCGCGCACCCGATGGCGATGCTGTCATCGATGGTGGCCTCGCTGTCGGCCTATTACCCGGACGACAGCGATCTCGACTTGAACATCATCCGGCTGCTCGCCAAGGCGAAGACGATCGCCGCCTTCTCCTACAAGAAGAACGTGGGCCAGCCGTTCGTCTATCCGCGCAACGACCTGTCCTACTGCGCCAATTTCCTCCACATGACGTTCGCGGTTCCCGCCGAGCCGTACGAGGTGAACCCGGTCTTCGAGAAGGCGCTCAATCTGCTCCTCATCCTGCATGCCGACCACGAGCAGAACTGCAGCACCTCGACGGTGCGCATGGTGGGCAGCAGCCAGGCGAACCTCTTCGCGTCGATCTCGGCCGGCATCTGTGCTCTCTGGGGTCCGCTCCACGGCGGGGCGAACCAGGCGGTGATCGAGATGCTGGAGCACATCCGCAAGGACGGCGGCGACTACGAGAAGTACGTCGAGATGGCGAAGGACAAGGGGTCCGGCTTCCGCCTCATGGGCTTCGGCCACCGGGTGTACAAGAACTTCGATCCGCGCGCCCGCATCCTGAAGCAGACCTGCGACGAGGTGCTCCAGCAGCTCGGCATCGACGATCCGCTCCTGGCGATCGCCAAGCACCTGGAAGAGGTCGCCCTCCACGACGACTTCTTCATCTCGCGCAAGCTCTACCCGAACGTCGACTTCTACAGCGGCATCATCTACCGCGCGATGGGCATTCCGACGAACATGTTCACCGTCATGTTCGCGCTCGGCCGCCTGCCGGGCTGGATCGCCCACTGGCGGGAGATGCGAGAGGATCCGCAGACCCGCATCAACCGCCCGCGCCAGATCTACACCGGCGCCACACAGCGCGCCTTCGTGCCGCTCGACCAACGATAGACCGGCCGATTGACAGACTGGACCGCGCCGGTCCAGAATATCCCGATCTTTTGAGACTGCATCTCAACAAGATGGAGCCATGTCAGACGCCCGCGAAAAGCAACGATTCCTCCAGCTCCTGCGGGAGCGCGGCCAGCGTGTCACCGGCGAACGGCTCGCGCTGTTCGACGAGATCTTTTCGCAGCACGGCCACATCGACGCCGAAGAGCTGCTGGCGGCGATGAAGGCGCGCGGGCTCAAGATCTCGCGCGCCACGGTCTACCGCAACCTCGACCTGCTGGTGGCCTGTGGCCTGGCCCGCAAGCAACGGCTGGAGCGCAACCGCTTCCTCTACGAGCACGTGCACAGCGGCCAGCAGCACGACCACCTGGTGTGCACCGGCTGCGGGCGGGTGGTGGAGTTCATCAGTCCCGGCATCGCGGCCCTCCAGGCGGAAATCTGCCGCGCGCACGGCTTCGTCGCCACGCGCCACACGTTGCAGATCATCGGCCTGTGCAACCAGTGTGCGCAGCAGCAGCCCGCCAAGGCGGTGCCTGGAGGGAGGACGGCCCATGTTTGAAGCGCTGATCGTGACGCTGCGGGAAGGGGTGGAGGCGGCACTGGTGGTCGGCATCATCATCGCCTACCTGCGCCGCGAAGGGGCGGAGCGCTACCTCGGCGCGGTGTGGGCGGGGATCGGCACCGCGGTGGCGGCGAGCCTGCTGGGCGCCGCCGTCCTCTACCGCTGGGCGGTCAACGAGGAGGTCCTCGAGGGGCTGCTCTACCTCGGCTCGGCGGTGATCGTCGGCTCGATGATGATCTGGATGTGGCGCCACTCGCACTCCCTCTCCGGCGAGATGAAGGGATCGCTGTCGCGCATCCTGGCGCGCGAGAAAGCCGGCTCGGTCGCCGCCGGTCTCTTCCTCTTCACCTTCCTCATGGTCTTCCGCGAGGGGATCGAGACGGTCCTCTTCCTCTCCGCCATGTCGCTCTCGACCGGCGGCCTGATGGCGATCCTCGGGGTCGGCATCGGTCTCGTGGCGGCGGTGGCCTTCGGCGTCTACTTCGTGCGCGGCAGCCTGCGCGTCGATCTCGGGCGGTTCTTCAAGATCACCGGCATCGCGCTGGGGATCTTCCTGCTCCAGCTCCTGGTCAACGGCTACCACGAGCTGTCCGAAGCGGGCTGGGTGCCGGCCAACGAGACGACGATGGCGACCATCGGCCCGCTGGTGCGCAACGAGCTCTTCTTCATCGCCGCCGTGCTCCTATTGCCGTTGCTGATGCTGATGATCCCCGGCCGGCAGCCCGCCGTAGCGGCACCCGAGGAAACGGAAGGTGCGGCGGCGCGGCTGGCGCGGGCGCAGGCGCAACGGCAGGGTCGGGCGCGGGTCGTGGGCGCCGTCCTCGGCGTGATCATCCTCGCCGTTCTCGGCATCGAATTCGTCTACGGTCAGCCGCCGGCCACGCTGTCGGCGGCCACGCCGGTCGAGATCGGCGCGGACGGCGCGGTCCATCTTCCCCTGGCGAGCTTCCAGGACGGCAAGCTGCAGCGTTTCCAGGTGAGGATCGACGGCATCGCCGTGCGTTTCTTCGCCGTGCCCATCGACGCGAAAGGGACCGAGATCGCCACCGCTTTCGACGCCTGCGACATCTGTGGCGCCAAGGGGTATTACCAGGACGGCACCAATATCACCTGTCTCCACTGCGGCTCGGCGATCTACCCGCCGAGCATCGGGCAGAAGGGCGGCTGCAATCCGGCGCCGCTCCCCGCGCGGCATGTGGGAGGCGATCTGGTGATCGCCGCCGCCGATCTCGCCAAGGGCGCGCCGCGCTTTGCGCCTACCAAATAGCCGCCATGTACACCCGCCTGCTCCTCGAATCGCTGCGCCGCGGCACCCGCCGGAAGCTTCTGGCGGTGTCCGCCGTCGCGCTCGGCACGCTGGGAGCGACGGCGCTGGCCGAGGTGATGCTTGCGTCCGGCGACCGGCTCGCCGCGGAGATGAGCTCCTACGGCGCCAACCTGGAGGTGGTGCCCGCGGCCGGCCGCCAGACCCTCGCCGTCTCCGATCTGCCGCGAATCCGCAAGATCTTCTGGCGCAACAACATCGTCGCCCTCGCGCCGTTCCAGGACGTGCGGGTCCGGCTGCAACCCGGCAGCCCGGCGGAGACCGTGGCGCCGCTGGTGGGGACCTGGTTCGATCACGATCTGGAAGGAGGCTGGCGCACCGGCCTGCCGCGCGTCCGGCCGACCTTGCATGTCGACGGCCGCTGGCCGAACGACGAAGCCGCGGAGATCGCTCTCGGCCGCCGGCTCGCCGCGCGCCTGGGTTTGTCCTCGGGCGGTGAGGTCCGGGTGCGGTTGGGCGGCAAGGAAGAAGCCTTTCGCATCTCCGGCCTGCTGACCAGCGGTGGCGATGAAGAAGAGCAGGCGTTCGCGCCTCTCTCCGCGGTGCAGCGCCTCGCCGGTCTCGACGGGAGGTTCACCCGCGCCGAGGTGTTCGCGCTCACCAATCCGGAGGCGCAGAACGTCCGCGATCCGAAGCGGATGACGGCCAAGGAGTACGACGCCTGGTACTGCACCGCCTATCCGTCCTCGGTGGCCTTTCAGCTCGGCGAAGCGGTGCCCGGCAGCACGGCGCAGGTGATGCGTGGCATCACCGCCGCCACCGCCGACGTCCTGGACCGGTTGCAAGGCGTGCTTCTCGCCCTCGCCGTCGTCGCGCTGGCCGGCGCCGCGGTCGGCGTGACGGCGGCGATGACGGCGACGGTGCTGGAGCGCCGGCTGGAAGCGGGTCTGCTCATCGCCATCGGCGCGCCGCGCGGCCACGTTGTCCTCTTCTTCCTCAGCGAGGCGGCTCTCCTCGGCGTGCTCGGCGGTCTGCTCGGCGGCCTCGCCGGCTTGGCCGGCGGCCGGCTGCTCGGCAACGGCGCGCTCGGGGTGGCGGTGCCGTGGATGCCGCAGCTCCTCCCGTTCGCGGCACTGCTCGGATTGGCGGTCGCGGTCGTCGCCAGCCTGGCGCCGGTGGTCCGCGCTCTGGAGCTCTACCCGGCGGAGATCC
Organism: Thermoanaerobaculia bacterium; assembly: GCA_036264355.1. Taxonomy (GTDB): domain Bacteria; phylum Acidobacteriota; class Thermoanaerobaculia; order Multivoradales; family UBA5704; genus UBA5704. The sequence continues at coordinate 10,122 of DATARD010000322.1, read as the reverse complement.
TGAAGAAGGCCACCGCCTGACATGCTCGCCCGCCTCGTTTTTGCCAGTCTGCGGCGCCGCTTCCGGCAGCTTGGATTGATCTTCGCCGCGGTGAGCGTGGCGGCGGCGACCGTCACCGCCCTGGCCGGCTTTTCGACCCGCGCGCAGGGGCGGCTGGGCGAGAGCCTGTCCGCCTTCGGGCCGAACATCACCGTGCGTCCGCAGGTGGGTGGTCCGCCGCGTATCGCGGACGACGCTATGGCGCGGGTGAAGAGGGTACCCGGGGTACGAGACGTTCGCTCGGGCGTGGACCGCCTCGACGTGCGCGCCGAGCCGGGGCGGATCGCCGAGGTCGCGGCGGCCATCGAAGAGAGGGTGGAAGGGGTCGAAGCGCGGCCATTGCTGAAAGTCAGCGAGTCCGATGCCCGAGTCACCCACCGGCTCACGCTCGTGCTGGCGGCGGTCTCCGCCGTCACGTTCATCATCGCGCTCCTCTCGGTGGGAGCGGCCACCACGGCGCTGGTGGGAGAGCGGCGGGTGGAGATCGGTCTGCTCATGGCGCTGGGCTACACCGGCCGCCGGGTCGCCGGCCTGTTCGCCGTCGAGCTCCTCGCCGCCGCGGTGCTGGCCGGCCTCCTCGGCATGCTGCTCGGCGAAGCGGCGGCCGGCGGTCTCGCTCACCGCCTGCTTGGAGCGGCCTCCGCCGGGCTTTCGCTGACCTGGAACGGCCTCGCCGCCGCCGCCCTGGTGTCCGTCCTGGTGGTGGGAGCGTCCATGACCGTGGCGCTCCGCCGCGTCGAACGCCTCGATGCAGCCCGCGTGCTGCGGGGCGAGTGAGCGATCTGGGTCATTGGGCCATGTCCTTCGTCGAGCTTCAAGGTCTGAGCCGCCGTTTCGGCGCCTTGCGCGCGCTCGACGATCTATCGCTCACCCTCCAGGAAGGCGAATGGGTCGCCATCACCGGTCCCTCGGGCTCCGGCAAGACGACCCTGCTCAACATCCTCTCCGGCCTCGACCGCGCCAGCTCCGGCACGGTGCGGGTCGCCGGGACCGATCTCTCCGCGCTGCAGGCGCGCGATCTGGCGCGCTACCGGCAGCGAACCATCGGCCTGGTCTTCCAGCAGTTCCATCTCATCCCCTATCTGACCGCGCTCGAAAACATCATGCTCGCGCAGTACGTGCACAGCATGACCGACCGGCCGGAGGCGGAGGAGGCGCTGCGCCGCGTCGGCCTCGGCGAACGCCTGCATCACCTGCCGAGCCAGCTCTCCGGCGGCGAGCAGCAGCGGGTCTGCATCGCGCGGGCGCTGATCAACCAGCCCCCGCTGATCCTGGCCGACGAGCCGACCGGCAATCTCGACGCGGTCAACGAAGCCGTGGTGATGAATCTCCTCACCGACCTCCACCAGCGCGGCCACACGCTGATCCTGGTGACCCACGATCCGACCATCGCCGCCCGCGCCGACCGGGAGATCCGCCTGGAGCACGGCCGCCTCGCCGCTCCCGAGGCGCCGGGGGCGATCGCCCAGCTCGGCGTGCTGGCCGATCTCTGGCGTCTGCTCGCCGAGGACAACGCCGGAGTCTCGGTGGCGCGCCGCGGCGTCGCCGATCTGCTGGCCGACGGTCTGCTCGCCTTCGTGGACGGCAAGATCGCCTTCACCGAACGGGGCCGCATGCTGGCCGCCTCGGCGGTGCGCCGGGTGCGTCTGTCGGAAGTCCTTCTGGCGCGCACGCTTTCGGCGACCGAGGAGTGCGGTCACGCGCTGCCCGTGGCCGGCGGCTTCGAAGATCAGGTGTGCGCCTTCCTTGATCATCCGACCCAATGCCCGCACGGCCGGCCGATTCCGCCCGGAGGCTCATGCTGCGGCGTGCCTGAGCCCTAGAAATGCGGAGTTGCGCTGCGCGTCGTCGGCCTTATTGGAACACAAAGGATCTCTGTGTTGCAGCCACCGCGAAATTCTCCTGCGTGTTCCGTTCATGGCGGTCGATCGTCTCCTCGGTCCATTCGAACACGCGCCAGCGGGTGGGCTCGAATCGGCCGTCTTCCGTCCGTCCGTAAGTGGGGAAGTAGACGGGATCCGGAAACTCGGGAGCATGCTCCCAGCCGAAAGCGGTGTAGGCCCGGCGGATGCGGTCGTTCTTGATGTCATAGAGGCAGTAGGCTCGCCGGGCTCCCTGGAGCTTGGCGTAGTGGCCGAGGCCGACGATCTGCAAGGGCATAGCCATCTCGTAGGCGCCAGACTGGTAGGTGTAGGTATTGAAATCCATCACCGGGCGATCGGGATCGAGCACGTACGAAGAGCCGTCCTCCCGCAATGCCATCTCGAACGGCAGCGCCTCACCCGGCCGGCGATGCGTGCCGCGGCAGGTCATCACCAGATTTCCGGCGCCGTCGGAGACGACGAGATAGACCGAGCGTTTGTGGAAGACATCGTCGATCTCCCAGGAGAAGCCGGTATAGCCGAACTGGGTCACCCTCTCGGCGTAGAACGAGCGGACCTTCTTGGTCATCTCCTCGGTGTCCGGAGTCACCGGAACGCACGAGCAGACCAATCCGGTTTTCGGATCGTTGATGAAAGCGAAATCCTCGTAGCGCATAGACGCCGGTCCCCTTTTCAGCTCTGCGCAAGAGGTAGACACGCTTCGCAGCGGGAGGGTTTAGTTTTAGAGGCTGGGAGATCCCACCACCTGCCTGCTCAGGCCAGAGGCAAGAGGGTCCGGAGCCCCGCCGGAAGAGGTCTCCCATTTCCACTCTTCATCCAGACCACTGTGGAGGCGAGTTGGCGACAAATTTGGGCGGTCGTCGACCTCGTCGCCTCGGGCCTCTGGTGTCGGTCATAAGGCAGGTGCCGGAGGGCTCAGAGAACATGGACGGCCTGGATGGCTTGGGGAGCGTTGACTTTAGGTGAGCCCATGATAGAATTTCTGCGAACTCTATGTTATATTTAGACTTGACCCGATCTCGGTTGGAGACATTTGATGCGACCGGACCTTCTGCTCTGGCTTGCTGAATCTCACCGCAGATTCCTGATTGCAGGACCAGGCCTCTCCGAATCCATGGCGCGGGATCTGCGGGCGGCCGACCCTCGCATGCGGTGCATCGCCTACGAGGATGTGGCGCTCCGCTATGAGCCCCGCTCAATGGCCAGAAGCCCCGACGGCACCAAGGTCATCGTCGGAACCAAGGCGGGATTCCTCCACCTCGTTCACTGGAACGGAAGCCGGTGGCACTCACAGAGCGAGTGGAAGCTCGAGGACAGCCACGGCAACGCGATTCCTCGCTCGATTCGGGCGGTTCGCTTCCTCAACAACCATACTGTGGTGGCGGGCTGGGGGGAGTGGGTGTTCGGGGTGTTCGACGCAGAGACCCTGATCAACCCTGAGCTGACGCTTGCCGAGCCTGCCAACGACTCGGATGAGTCCGATCGGCGAAGGCGCGAATGGTTGGGCCGTTTCGCCCGCTTCATCAGCCTCGCGCCTCCTTCCGCGCCGCTGAGACACAGAGTCTCTGCGGTCATGCTCGGGGTGACGATAGGATCGCAGGTCCATGTCCTTGTGCGTGACGGCGAGTCCTACTTTGCAAAAACCTACCTTCCGGAACAGATTCTGCCCGAATTGCCAGTTGGTGCTCGCATCGTAGATGGAGTCTGGGCTCACAACTTTCTTTGGATCCTGGATTCCTCCGGTTACATCTATCGTTGCGCGCCCGCAGAGCCGAGCCCACCAGCGAGCGTACCCCTGGTTATCGAGCGGAAATTTTTCTTGAAACATCCCCGCGAGATTGGGGAGTTCCGCGCCATCGCCTCGTGCGTCATGGGCTTGGCGGTGCTGGCTTCTGACGACATCACTTTTCTGCGCTTCTCGATGCCGGCAGAGGGCTCGGATGTCCCAAGCATTGATCCTGTCACTGCGCTCTGGGTGGCGGTGCCGAGCGCTATCGACTGCTCGGTCTGCCTTCCGTTCCCTCAAAATTATCAAGAAGGGCCGCTGGCGTGCCAGAAGGTCAAATCGGGCAATCCCGTCTGGACGGTTGTGGGCACCTCAGGCGCCGGGCTCCGGTGGATCCAGTGGCGAGATTCCGAGGCTGGTTCGACCGTCCGTCTGCCTGCCGTCTCTCACTCCCACAGAGCCGGCTCCGGAGATAGTAGCGTGCTGCAGGTCCGCTTCGGTTTCCTGGGGGACCGGGAGGCCACCTACATTGCGTGCGCCACCCGCGACCACCGTCTCCGGCTCGCGACGATCATCGACCGGAAAGCGACGCTGGAGCTTCTCTCGCAAGAGATTCCTCGCGCCTTGGAAAAGAGCCCTCTCATCGAACAGGAGAGCGGTATCGCCTGGTGGCTCCTCGACCGACGGATATGCAGCGATTTCGATCCTCGCAGTGCCGTTGAAGCGACAGCAGGAAAGGAGCCCAGAAGGTTGCTCCGCTTCACCGAGCGGGAAGATCTCTACCGATTGGTGAGGCTGGTACTGGCTCAATGGCTCGACTCTTCGTTGGACGGCCAGGTCAGAGGCGATCTGGTCCGGGATTGGATGTGCCATATTCTGGTGCGGGCTTACCAGCTTGAGCAGTCTTTGGCACAGCAGCTTGCCAGGCTTGCCCACGACCGTATTGCGCAGATGCGCGGCAAAAGCGGCGGTGTGGGGCGGCGGGTGGAACAGGAGTTGGGGCTTTTTGCCGCGTTTATTCGCAAATGGGTCGTGTATGGCCACACGTATGGTGAGAAGACACATGGTTTTCTCGAGCTCTACGCCTGGAACAGATCCGGCCATGTCCTCGACGCGCTGACCTACCTCACGAAACTCCTGCGCAACCGGGTCGATCCGCTCTGGGACATGCATGCGGCTTCGCGCATGCCCGTCCCCGGGATCTGGGACCTGGTGGCGCCGCCTTCCGGAGACTTCTCGATTCACTCCAGTACGGACGGCAGGATCACCGCTGTGGGAGAAGATGGCCAGATCCTGGCTTGGCGGCCGGCCGACTCCACCTACGGCCAGCTTGCCGATCACTGTCTCGAGATCTGGCAGGATCAACTGAGCCATACTCTGGCGAACGACTTTCTCGCACACTTCCGGCACGGGCCCTATGCTCGATCACTGCTCCTGCTGCGAGCTTCGGAAGACGAGGAAGGAGCCCATCTCCTGGTGTTTTGCTTTCGTGGTTGGCGACGGGAAAGCCCATCGGAAACCGGGGACGACCGCAAACCTCGGCTCTATGCGCTCTTGGCTCAACGAGAGACGAGCAGCATCAGGATCCTCGCCGTCGACAGCCGGCCGCTTCCTGGTGAGATCTACGGACTTTGCGAGCTGAAGAGCCTCCAACAGGGAAGACGTCACGTGCTGGTCGCAGGCACGCGAGGCGCCTGGAAGGCAGAGGACCGGTGGGAGGCGCGTCCCTTCATCGAAATCTCAGTTGACATCAAGGACGACGGAAGTGTCCATCTCGACGTTGAGCAACAAACCTCGATCATGACCAACACGCGGGGCGAGAGAAGCATATTCAAGACCCTGGCTGCCAATGTCACCGACGCTGAGACAATGCCGGAGACAGCCTACAATCCGTGCTGGTCCCTCTGCACGTTTACCTCGTCCCAGGGACACCTTTGGCTTTGGGCGGGGTTTCATGATGGTCAAATTCGCTGCTTTCTCCGTGTCGAGGACACGTCAGGCTCTCAGTGGGTTGAGGGAGGTGCCTCGGAGGGCGAGAGCGATCAGGGCACCGGCGCCACGGATCGCGATGCGGGTCTGGCAACTTCAGCTCCGGTCTGGCGGCTTCACGTCCTTGCGGAGCAAGGGGTCTTGGCCTACGGCTTGGCCGACGGCATCATCGGTGCGGTTCCTTTCGACGAGGAGAAGGGCCGCCTTCCTCCGCTACGGCCGCACTTGATTCACCATCGCGAAGCATCGCCTGTCTGCGGCCTGCTCTCGTACACTGATTCCGAGGGTGGGACACGCCTCCTCGCCGTCACGCAGGGCGGAGTCGTGAACATCTTCGACCTTGACTTGAGGAATCCGCGGCGGCGAACAGGCTCACGCCCGACGCTCCCCGGCTTGACGCTCGACCGTTTCGCATTGGGGCACGAATGTCGCGCAGTCGCGATTGTCGACTATGCCGGAAGACCACACCGCGACTTATTGGCCGGACCTCTCTCCGCCATCGTTTTTGGCTCCAATGAAGGGGGACTCTTCAAGCACGCTCTGGCTTTGCCGCGGGGCACGCCGCGGCGCCAGAAGGCTTTCCGGGAATGGTGCAGCGATCTCCTCAAAGACCGGGAGGCGACGAGCATCGACGGTACGCGGCAGCCTCCTCCAGCCGCTCTTTTCGTCGGAGACAATAGTGTTCACCGTTGGCTGCGTGTGCTGGACGTACGGGGGGTGCACCTCTTGCGCTTTTCTATCGCGCAGGAGTTGCGGATGCGGTGGCCGGAAGAAGAACTTTCCACGCTGGCCGAGCGCAGACACCTGGAGGAGTATCTCGCGGTTCTCAATGACTTGGCGGACGACGTCTACGATCGGGTTCCGCTGACGCCGGAGCCTGCAAAGGTCATCTGGGAGGAGGCTGCCAGGGTCGCCAATCGCCTTGCCGCCATGGCCTTGGAGAAGGAGCCCGGCGAGGAGAGCGAGTCCCTGCTGGAGGCATACTTGCACCTGAACCGGACGATCGACGATCTCTGCAATCGCTGGATTGGATCGCCGCAGGCGGTTGAGTCTCGCGTTCTCATGCACTCCTTCAACTGTCTGTTTGATTGGGTCGGGATCGCGCTCATCGGTCTGGCAATTCCTTCCCCCAAGGTGCTGGCGGCGCGAAGCTTTCTTCTTCATAATATCATTCAGCGCCGCCTGGGTTTCAACGATCGCCTCGTCAATCTCGAGACTCTTCGCACACTCAATATAGCTACGATGCGAACGATCCTGAAAGCGCAGGCGGCGACGAATCCTCCGTGGTCCTTGAGCCTGCGCCCGCAACTCGAGAGCCTCGGAGAAACGGGCCTGTTTGACCTCCTCACCATGGTCGGCGATCTTGGAGAGCAACAAGCGGAGTCGTTGGTACCATTCAATCCACTATGGACCGAGTTGGCGAAGTTCTTCGCGGCGACGCTGATCTTGTTGCCGCGTTGCTCATTCGTGATCAGTCAGGTGATTGCGGAGAGCAGGCTGACCGAGAGAGACACCCGATTCGCCCGTACTGTCGAGGTACAGGCGAAGCAGATCCTTTCCCACTTGGGATTGGATCTGAGCGAGGAACGCCAACTGGCGCTTCGGCAGTTCGCGGATTCCTTCGACGACAAGATCGACGAAACGATCCGCCGTCCCCTCGGCCTGGAGGTGGAACGCGGCACGCCCGCGGTCTCCGAAGCTTGGCAAAGACTTCTGCAGGAAGGCGGACGAGATCTATGAGACCAGGCAGAGCACTTTCTCCGGCTCGCGTGACAGCTTCTCGAACGAAGCATTCCTGTCGGACCACGCCCTGGCGATTCGTACTGCCGCATATCTCATCTGGCTGACCAACGAGGAAGCGCTGCCGGAGCGGGAGAGGCGCTGGCTTTTCTCTGCCACACCGAGCCCGTATTTTGAGCACAGCCGACTGTTTCTAGGGCGGTTGCAGCGCGCCTGGAACGACGTGCGGGACCATCTGCGCCTGGCCAGTCGCACCGAGGTGGCTCAGGGGCAGGGACACGGTTCCTCGATCAGTCTGGCCCTCGAACGATGTGAGCAGGAGCGCGACTATCTGGAGACGCGGGCCGATCTCTTCGAGCCGCAGCGCGGCCAGTACATCAAGATCATCGGGAAATGGCGGGAACAGATCTGGCAGCGGGCAGAAGACGCGGTGGGATTGCTCGACGTGCTGGACAAGTTCAACCGCCACACCTACCGCGCCTCCTCCGACCGGCTGATGTCGAGTATCACCGAACTCGCTCTGCAAACCGCGCCCATCTCGCTGAGTCTTCCAGGCAAAGTGCCCCAGGTGCCGCTGCGCAAGGAGATCGAACGGCGGCTGGGTTCTCATCCTCTGGTGCAAACTATTTTCGAGAGTGGCAACCGGCTCGTCGGGAGCACGCTCCTGGCTGGGACATTGTTCGCGGTTGCTCGGAACTACTTTCGAGAACCTTCGGCTCCGGTTCCCCGTCAGACGACTCTCTCAGAGATCGAGGCGGAGCTCAGGACACTCTGCCGCTTCGAGGAACTCGCGTTGCAGCCGCTGACAGCTTTCTCTGCGGAGATTCCTGCTCCAGGCACTTTGGCGGTCTGGGACACGATCTTGCAAGAAGTGGCCACGAACACCAAAAAATACTGTGGCGATACCGACGCGACCCTTCTCGTGTCCTGCGAAATGGTGCAGAAGAGAGTTCGACTCTCTTTCGCGGGTCGCCGGCCGTTCATTGATTGTCTGACTGAAGAACGGCGCCGGCAGGTTGAGGAGAAGGCCTCAACGACAGATCGTTTGAAGACGCTGCGCGAGCTCGTGAAGCTGGCGGAAGAGCCGGGGCAACGGCTGGCGCCTCAAATCGAGGGGGTCGAGTCGAGTGGCATGGGCCTGACTTTGATTCTTCGCATCTGCAGATACTTACGGATGCTCGCCAGGGTCGACCTGCAGGACCTGGAAAAGGCCTCCAGGCGCCGGCCTGGCGCGGTCTCTGCTGACATGCAGCTCCGCTGGCCACTCGGCCTGGTGATCGAGTGGGAGGAGGAACTTTGAGCGAGGAGAAGGCCTTGCTGATCGCTCAGCGCCTGCGAACGGTGCGGGATTCGCACGGCAAAATCGGCCTGTTGATTGACGATGCACCGGAGGCCGGCTCGCGGTCCGCACGGGAGCTGTATGGAGCGGAGAGATTACCCGAATGGTGGGTTGTGGCTCGATCCGTCGAGTGCGGTGCGCTCGCCTTACGCGCGTTCCTTGAAATCCAGAAGGAAGACCGGCGGGTTCGGGGGCTGGTTCTGATCGACCGATTCCTTCCAGTTCGCGACGGCAAAGGGCGTCCCACTGCGTGGGATGTCTTGAAAAAGGGCTTCAAGTCGGACGAGATAGAGATCTGTCAGTGCTTGCGGGAGGCCGTGGACGCTCTTCGTGAGTTGGCCAAGGAGCAAGGTGAGACCCGCTGGTTCGACTATGAGCTCATCACGAGCTACCCTCACCTGCCTCTGGATGGATACGAGACCAACGCCGAACCCCTTCCCTGGCAGAGCCGAAGCATCGAGGTGCTCTTTCAACGCCGTCCCAAGCTGAAGAGCCCTCTGTTGACGTATGGGCCCGAGAGGGCCTCTCACGGGGCAAGGGCTGTGGAGGTATCCAAGGCGAGGAGCTACGACCGGACCGAAGGGGCACATTGGAAAGCGAGAATTTGGCGTGAGTGCATCGAGCGTCTTGCCGAGGCTCTGCGGAAGCCGGACGAAGCCGCCCCGATCGTGCTGCTCACCGGCGCCGGCGCTTCTCTCTCAGAAAGCGCTCATGGCCCTGGGATGCCTCCAACCTGGTGGCTTCTGGAAGAGGCGTGCCGTGCGCTCGTCCACGATTTGAGAGGGGCCGATAACCCGAGTGGCCGTCTTTCCAAGCGCGAGGTCCAGTCTCTCGAGCGAGATTGGAACGCGTGCTGCCACGAACCGCCCTCGGGAACATCTTGGAAGACGATTCCTTTCCCGGGCGAAGGAGTCGCTCCCATCGACTGGCTCATCGACCACCTCCTTGTGAGCGAGGACCACCGTGCCTATGACCTGGAATACCGCCTGGAGACCATCTTCTCGAGAAAGCTGAACCTGAGCGCCAGACGGAGGGGGGTCTGGTTCTACGAGTACTTCCGCGGTCTTCTTGAGCGGTTTGACCATGGTTATCCTTATCACGACTGGCTTCTCGCCCAAATGCCATGGACCCGGATCATCACGACGAACTTTGATAGTTTTCACGAGCGGGCGGCCTTCTCCGCTGCCTCTGATATGGAGACGGAAGCAATGGACCGGCCCGACCGGCTGGCATTGGGAAGAGTTTTTCCAGAGATCGACGTGAAGCTCAGTAAGCAAAAATTCATGGAAATCGCAAAGGAGTGCAGACTCTTCAAGCCCTACGGGAACCTACTGTCGCCAGCCGGGCTTGCGCTTGGCCTTGAGACACTCGCGGACTTCAAAGACCGCCTTCTCCGGTCCTTTCGT
>DATARD010000260.1:0-36253 GCA_036264355.1 Thermoanaerobaculia bacterium | reverse complement strand
GCGCGCTTCGACCTCACGCTGGCCCTGGAGGAGCGGGACGGCGGGCTGGACGGCGTGTTGGAGCACAGCCGCGACCTGTTCGACGGCACGACGGTGCGGCGGTTGGTGTCCCAGCTTGGCGTGCTGCTCGCGACCGCGGTGGCGGCTCCGGACCTGCCTCTCGAAGACGTCCCGCTGCTCGCCGCGGCCGAGCGCCACCAGATCGAGGTGGAGTGGAACGACACGGCGTCGGCGGTGCCGCGGGCCATGGCGCACCAGCTCTTCGAGGAGCAGGCCCGCCGCGCCCCGGACGCGCCGGCGCTGCGCGGCGCGGGCGGGGAGGTCCTGAGCTACCGCGAGCTGAACGGGCGGGCGGACCGCCTCGCGCGCCTGCTGCGCCGCCGCGGGGTCGGCCCGGAGGTGCGGGTGGCGCTGGCCCTGGAGCGCTCGCCGGAGGCGATTATCGCTCTCCTCGCGGTGCTCAAGGCGGGCGGCGCCTTCGTCCCGCTCGATCCCGCCTATCCCGCCGAGCGCCTGGCCGCCATGCTGGCCGACTCGCGGGCGCCGCTCCTGCTCACCCGCGAGGGCCTCCGCGATCGTTTGCCGCGGCACGGCGCGGAGACCCTCTGTCTCGACTCCCTCGATCTCGCCCTGGATCCGGGACCCGATCCGGGACCGCCGGCCGGCCACGATCCGGACCACCTCGCGTACGTCATCTACACCTCCGGCTCGACCGGGAGGCCGAAGGGGGTCGAGGTCGCCCACCGCGGGCTGGTCAACCTGACCCTGGCCATCCGCCGCGCCTTCCGCAGCGGCCCGGGCCAGCGGGTCCTCCTGCTCGCCTCGCTGAGCTTCGACGCCGCGGTGGCGGAGATCTTCATGGCGCTGGGGGCGGGAGCCTGCCTGCACGTCGCGCCGCCGCTGCTGCCCGGCCCGGAGCTGCTGGAGCTGCTCGCCCGCGAGGAGGTGACGATCGTCACGCTGGTCCCCGCGGCGCTCGCGGCGCTGCCGTGGGGGGAGCTGCCGCGCCTGGAGACGCTGGTGGTCGCCGGCGAGGCCTGCCCGCCGGAGCTCGCGGCCCTCTGGCGCCGCGGACGCCGCCTGCTCAACGCGTACGGTCCCACCGAGATCACCGTCTGCGCGAGCATCGCCGAGGAGCCGGCCGGCGACCTCCGGCTTCCGATCGGGCGCCCGCTGCCGAACGTCCAGGTGCACGTGCTGGACGGCCGCCTGGAGGCGGTGCCGGCCGGCGTCCCCGGCGAGCTGTACGTGGGCGGCATCTCCCTTGCCCGCGGCTATCTCGGGCAGCCGGACCGCACCGCCGAGCGCTTCGTGCCCGATCCCCTCGGCGGCCGGCCCGGGGGGCGCCTGTACCGCACCGGCGACCTCGGGCGCCGCCTCGCCGACGGCACCCTCGACTTCCTCGGCCGCGCCGACACCCAGGTGAAAGTGCGCGGCTTCCGCATCGAGCTGGGCGAGATCGAGGCGGTGCTCGCCGAGCACCCCGCCGTGCAGAGCGCCGCCGCGGTGGTGCGCGACGACCTGCCCGGCGGCCGGGGCATCGCGGCCTACGCCGTGCCGCGTCCCGGCCGGGAGGGCGAGGTGGAGGCCGCGGCTCTGCGAGAGCTCCTGGCCCAGCGGCTGCCGCCCTACATGGTCCCCGCGGCCCTGATGGTGCTCGCGGAGATGCCGTTGCAGCCCAACGGCAAGGCGGACCGCCGCGCCCTCCCCGCCCCCGGGGTCGAGGCGTGGCGGAGCACGGAGCCCGCGGCGCCGCGGACCCCGGCCGAGCGGCGGCTCGCGGCGGTGTGGGCCGGCGTGCTCGGCCTGGAGGCGGTCGGCATCCACGACGACTTCTTCGCGCTCGGCGGCCACTCGCTCCTCGCCATCCGGCTCGCCCACGAGAGCGGCCGGGAGCTCGGCGTCGAGGTGCCGGCGTCGCGCATCTTCGAGACGCCCACGGTGGCGGGGCTCGCGGGCTCCCTCGCCGCGGAGCTCGCGGCTTCGTCCCGGGAGCTCCGGCCGGCCCTGCCGGAGCCGCCGCGGCGGGTGGCGCGTGGCGCGGCGCCGGTCCCGGCCTCCTTCGCGCAGCGGCGCCTCTGGCTACTCGACCAGCTCGACCCCGGCGAGGCGGTCTACAACCTGCCGGTCGCCGTCCACATCGAAGGCCGTCTCGGCGAGGCGGTGCTGGAGCGCAGCCTCGGCGAGACCGTGCGCCGTCACGAGGCGCTCCGCACCACCTTCACCTCGGTGGCCGGCGAGCCGGTCCAGGTCATCGCCCCCGCCGGGCCGTGGCGCCTGCCGGTGGTCGACCTCACCGCCGTTCCGGGCGCGGCGGAGCTGGCCGGCGAGCTGGCGCGCGAGGAGGCGCGGCGGCCGTTCGACCTCGCCCGCGGGCCGCTCCTGCGCGCCGTGCTCCTCCGCTTGGGCGGCGGGGAGTCGATCCTCCTGCTCAACCTCCATCACATCGTCTCCGACGCCTGGTCGATGGCGGTGCTGGTGCGCGAGATCCGGGCGCTCTGCGCCGCCTTCGACGCAGGCGTCCCCTCGCCCCTCCCCGAGCCGGTGCTCCAGTACGCCGACTTCTCGCTCTGGCAGCGGCAGTGGATGAGCGGCGGGGCGCTCGCGCCGCAGCTCGACTTCTGGCGCGCCGCGCTGCGTGACCTGCCGGCGCTCACTCTGCCCGTGGACCGGCCGCTCGGCGGGCGGCCGGGCAGACGGGCGGGGACCCACCGGTTCCTTCTGCCGGCCCGCCGCACCGCGGCCGTGACCGCCGCGGCGCGGCGCGCGGGAGCCACGCCGGCCATGGTGCTCCTCGCCGCGTTCGAGGCGCTGCTCGGGGGCTGGACCGGGGAAGAGGACTTCGGGATCGGCATCGTGGTGGCGAACCGCCGGTGGCCGGAGCTCGACGGCGTGATCGGCTTCTTCGTCAACACGCTGGTGCTCCGCGTCCGGCTCGCCGGCGATCCGGCCTTCGGCGCGCTGCTGGAGCGGGTGCGGGAGGGGAGCCTGGCCGCCTACGCGCACCAGGAGCTGCCGTTCGAGCGGCTGGTCGAGGAGTTGGCGCCGGAGCGGCCGGCGGCGGGAACGCCGTTCTTCCGCGTCGCCTTCAGCCTGCAGAACGTGCCGCTGCCTCCCCTGGAGCTGGCGGGCGCCGCGCTGCGCGCCGCGGAGGTCGACACCGGGACGGCGAAGTTCGACCTCGCGCTCGCGCTGTGGGAGGGCGGGGAGGGGCTGACCGGCCAGTGGACCTGGATGCGGGACGGCTTCGACACGACGACGATCCTCCGTCTCCACGGCCGGCTCGAGCAGCTCCTGGCGGCGGCGCTCGCCGATCCGGCACAGCCGCTCTCCTGCATGCCCCTGCTCGACGAGGCGCAGCAGCATCAGATCGTCCGCGAATGGGGCGGCGCGCCGACCCCCTACCCGCGGGACGCCTGCGTCCACGAGCTGTTCGAGCGGCAGGCGGCGCGCACGCCCGAGGCCGTGGCGGTCGCGCTCGGCGGCGAGTGCCTCACCTACCGCGAGCTGGACGCGCGGGCGAGCCGCTTGGCGTGGCGCCTGGTCCGCCTCGGCGTGGGGACGGACGACCTGGTCGGCCTCTGCGCGGAGCGTTCGCCGGCGTCGATCGTCGCCCTCCTCGCCATCCTCAAGGCGGGCGGCGCCTACCTCCCCCTGGACCCCGCGCTGCCGGCGGACCGGAAGGCCTTCCTGATCGCCGACGCCGGCGTCGTGGCGCTGCTGGTCCAGGAGCGCTTCGCGGGCGCGCTGCCCGCGAGCGGCCTGCCGGTGGCGCGCATTGAGGAGGGGGAGGCGCCCGGCGCCGTGCCGGCGGGCGCGCCGCGCGGCCGTGCCGTTCCGGAGAGCCTGGCCTACGTGCTGTACACCTCGGGCTCCACCGGCCGTCCCAAGGGGGTGGAAATCCCGCACCGCGCCGTCGTGCGCCTGGTTTGCGACAACGACTTTGTCGAGCTCCTCCCCGGCGACGTCTTCCTGCATCACGCGCCGCTCTCCTTCGACGCCTCGACAATCGAGATCTGGGGCGCGCTGCTGTATGGCCTCCGTCTGGAGCTGCTGCCGCCGCGGACGCACTCGCTCGAGGAGCTGGCGTGGTTCCTGACCGAGAAGGAGATCTCGGTGCTCTTCCTGACCGCCGGCCTTTTCCATCAGATGGTGGAGAGGCACGCGGCGGTCCTGCGCCGCCGGCGCCACATCCTCGCCGGCGGCGACGTCGTGTCGCCGGCGCACGTCGCCGCCCTGCTCGGCGAGCCCGGGCGCGTCCGGGTGACCGACTGTTACGGCCCGACCGAGAGTACCACCTTCGCCTCCTTCCACCCGGTGGCGCCGCCAGTGCGCGCCGACCTCCCCCTGCCGATCGGGCGGCCGATCGCCAACACCCGGGTGTGCGTGCTCGACCGCGGCCTGCGGCCGGTCGCCACCGGGACGCCGGGCGAGCTGCTGATCGGCGGCGACGGTCTCGCGCGGGGCTATTGGCGGCGGCCCGGCCTCACCGCCGAGCGCTTCGTCCCCGATCCGTTGGCCGCGGTGCCCGGCGAGCGCCTGTACCACAGCGGTGACCTGGTGCGCCACCGGGCGGACGGCGCGATCGACTACCTCGGCCGCATCGACCGGCAGCTCAAGATCCGCGGCTTCCGCATCGAGCCGGGGGAGGTCGAGGCGGCCCTGCTGGCCTTCCCCGCGGTGCGCGACGCCCTGGTGATGGCGCGGCGCGACCGCAGCGGCGACCGCCACCTCGCGGCCTACGTGGCGGCCGACGCTGCGGCGGTCACCCCCGCGGCGCTGCGCGCTCACCTGCGCGACCGGCTGCCGGAGTTCATGCTGCCCGCGGCGTTCGCCGTCCTCCCGGAGCTGCCGCTCACCGCCAACGGCAAGGTCGACCGCGACCGGCTGCCGGCGGCGGAGGAGATGCGGCCCCCCGACGAGGCGGCGGCGGCGCGCACGCCGGCGGAGGAGCTGCTCGCCGGCATCTGGGCGGACCTCCTCGGGCGCCCGGTCGGCGTGCGTGACGACTTCTTCGAGATCGGCGGACACTCGCTGCTGGCCACCCAGGCCATCGCCCGGGTGCGCGAGGTCTTCGGTGTGCCCCTGCCCTTGCGCGCCCTGTTCGAGACGCCGACCGTCGAAGCGCTCGCCGTGCGGCTCGCGGGCGAGGCGCCGGGAGCGCCCGCCGCCCCGCTCGTGCCGGTGCCCCGGAACGGCGACCTGCCGGCCTCCTTCGCCCAGGAGCGGCTCTGGTTCCTCGACCAGTTGGAGCCCGCGAGCCCGCTCTACAACGTCGCCGGCGCCTGGCTCCTGAGCGGGCCGCTCGACCCCGCCGCCCTGGAGCGGAGCCTCGCCGCGATCGTGGAGCGCCACGAGGCCCTGCGCACCACCTTCGCCGCGGTCGACGGCCGGCCGGTGCAGGTGGTGCACGCCGGGATGCCCGTCGGGCTGCCGCTCGCCGACCTGGGCGGCCTGCCCGCCGCGGCGCGGGCGGGGGAGCTGGCGCGCCGGGTGGCCGCGGCGGCGCGGCGGCCGTTCGATCTGACGCGCGGGCCGCTGCTCCGCGTCTGCCTGGTGCGCCTGGAGAGCGCCGAGCACGCCCTGCTCGTCTCGATGCACCACATCGTGAGCGACGGCTGGTCGGTGGGAGTCTTCGCGCGCGAGCTCGCCGCCCTCTACTCGAGCTTCAGGCGTAGCGCGCCGGCAGCCCTGCCGGCGTTGCCGGTGCAGTATCCCGACTTCGCGCTGTGGCAGCGCGAGTGGCTCCGCGGCGCGGTGCTCGCGGCGCAGCTCGCGGTGTGGCGGCAGGCCCTGGCCGGCGCGCCGCCGGGGCTGGACCTGCCGGTGGACCGGCCGCGGCGGCCGGTCGCCGGTGCCCCGGGGGCGAGCCTGCGGCTGGAGATCGGCGCGGCGGCCACGCTGGAGGAGCTCGGCCGGCGGCACGGCGCGACGTTGTTCATGGTCCTCCTCGCGGGCTGGGCCGCCACCCTCGCGCGGTCCGCGGACGCCGAGGACGTCGTCGTGGGCTCGCCGGTCGCCAACCGCTCGCGGCGCGAGATCGAGGGGCTCATCGGCTTCTTCGTCAACACCCTGCCGCTGCGCGTCGACCTCACGGGCGATCCGTCCCTGACCGCTCTGCTCGCCCGCGTCCGCGCCGCCGCGCTCGCCGCCTATTCGCACCAGGACGTCCCGTTCGAGAGGCTGGTCGAGGAGCTGCTGCCGCAGCGCGACCCGCGCTTCACGCCGTTGTTCAACGTGATGCTCACCCTCGACCGGGGGGCCGGCGGCCTGGAGCTGCCGGGCCTCCTCGCCACCCCCCTGGAGGTGGAGACGGCGACCGCCAAGGCTGAGCTGGTGCTGGCGCTGGAGCGGACGGGGGACGGGCTGCGCGGCCGCCTGGAATACCGCAGCGACCTGTTGGACGCCACGACCGTGCGGCGGCTGGCCGATTCGCTCGCCCTCCTTCTGGAGGAGGCCGCCGCCGCGCCGGAGAGTCCGCTGTCCTGCCTGCCGGCGTTGCGCCCGGCGGCGCGGCAGCAGCTCCTCCGCGAGTGGAACGACACGGCCTCGGCCTACCCGCGGGCGAGCCTTCCCGAGCTGTTCGCGCGCTGCGTTCGGCGGTCGCCGGAGGCTCCGGCGGTCCAGTTCGCGGCGGCCGCGCTGCGCTACGCGGAGCTCGACCGCCTGTCGGACGCCCTGGCGCGGCGCCTGCTCGGCCTGGGGGTGCGGCCGGGGGCGCCGGTCGGGCTCTGCCTCGAGCGCTCGGCCGCCTGGGTGGTGGGGATGCTCGGCATCCTCAAGGCCGGCGGGGCCTACGTCCCCCTCGACCTCGACTATCCCGCGGCGCGGCTCGCCTGGATGCTGGAGGACTCGGGGGCGGCCGCGGTGGTGGCGCAGCCGGACGCGGCCGGGCTGTGGAGCGCGAGCGGGGTGCCCGTCGTGGTGCTCGACGGCGGCTGCGGATCGCTTGTTGGAGAGCCAGCCGGGGAGCCAGCGGGGGCGCCGGGCGTGACGATCGATCCCGGGCAGACCGCGTATGTGATCTACACCTCCGGCTCGACCGGACGGCCCAAGGGCGTCGCGGTCCCCCAGCGCGCGGTCGTGCGGCTGCTGTTCGGCACCGACTACGTCGACCTCGGGCCGGGCGACCGGCTGGCGCAGGTCTCCAACGGCTCCTTCGACGCCGCGACGTTCGAGGTCTGGGGGGCGCTGCTGCATGGCGGCTGCCTGGTCGGGCTCGAGAAGGACGTCGCACTGTCGCCGCGCCGGTTCGCCGCCGAGCTCCGCCGGCAGCGCATCAGCGCCATGTTCCTCACCACCTCGCTGTTCAACCAGGTGGCGCGCGAGGTGCCGGACGCCTTCGCCGGTATCCGCTGCCTGCTGGTGGGCGGGGAAGCGCTCGACCCGCGCTGGGTCCGCGAGGTGCTGACCCACGGCGCCCCGGAGCGCCTGTCGAACGCCTACGGTCCCACCGAGAGCACCACCTTCGCCTCCTGGCACGCGGTGCGGGAGGTACTGGAGGGGACGGCGTCGATCCCGATCGGCCGCCCGCTCTCCAACACGCGCGCCTATGTCCTCGACCGGCGGCAGCAGCCGGTGCCGCTCGGCGCGCGCGGCGAGCTCTGCCTCGGCGGCGACGGCCTCGCCCTCGGCTATCACGCGCGGCCCGCGCTGACGGCGGAGCGGTTCATCCCCGATCCGTTCGCCGGTCCGGCGGGCGGGCGGCTGTACCGGACGGGGGACCTGGTCCGCCTCCTGGCGGACGGCGCCGTGGAATTCCTCGGCCGCATCGACCAGCAGGTGAAGATCCGCGGCTTCCGCATCGAGCCGGGGGAGGTCGAGGCCGCGCTGCGCGCGAGTCCGGTGGTGCGGGACGGCGCGGTGGTGGTCCAGGCGGCGGCGGACGGCGGGGTCGAGCTGGTGGCCTACGCCGTGCCGCGCGGCGCGGCGCCTCTCGACCTCGGCGCGTTGCGGACGGATCTCGCGGCGCGCCTCCCCGCGCACATGATGCCCGCGGCCCTGGTGGCGCTCGCGGAGCTGCCGCTCACTCCCAACGGCAAGCTGGACCGGCGCGCCCTGCCGCGGCCCGACCGGCTCGGCGCGCCGGGCGAGCGCCGGGCGCCGCGCAGCGCGGCCGAGGAGCGCATCGCCCGCGTCTGGGCCGATCTCCTCGGCTTCGAGCACGTGGGGATCGACGACGACTTCTTCGCGCTCGGCGGCCACTCCCTGCTCGCCACCCAGGCGGTGTCGCGCCTGCGCGAGGCCCTGGGGATCGAGGTGCCGCTGCGCGACCTGTTCGAGGCACCGACGGTCGCCGGCCTCGCCGAGCGGCTGGGCCGGCTCGCGGGGGGGCTGAGCCGTCCTCCTCTCCGGCCGCGGCCGGAGGCGGGCGCCGCGCCGCTCTCCTTCGCCCAGAGCCGGCTCTGGTTTCTGCAGCAGCTCCAGCCCGCGAGCCCCGCCTACAACATGCCGCTCGGCCTGTGGCTGCGCGGGCCGCTCGACGCGGGCGCCCTGGAGCGCGCGCTGGGCGAGGTGGTCCGCCGCCACGCGGTGCTGCGCAGCGCCCTCGTCGCGGCCGGCGGGCTCCCGGTGCAGGTGCCGGAACCCGCGCCGCCTTTCGCCCTGCCGCGGATCGACCTGCGGGGGCTCGCCGGGACCGCGGGCGAGGCCGGGCGCCTGGAGCGCGAGGAGGCCCTGCGGCCGTTCGACCTCGCCCGGCCGCCGCTCCTGCGCGGGCTGCTCCTGCGCACCGGGGAGCGCGAGCACCTGCTCCTCGTCACCGTCCACCACGCGGCGTGCGACGGCTGGTCGCTCGGCGTCCTGATGCGCGAGCTGGGAGCGCTCTATGGAGCGTTCGCCGGGGGACAGCCTTCGCCGCTGCCGGAGCTGCCGGTGCAGTATGCGGACTTCGCGGTCTGGCAGCGCGACTGGCTGCAAGGCGAGGCTCTGGCCGCGGAGACCGCGTACTGGCGCGGGCAGCTCGACGGCGGTCCGCCGCTCCTCGAGCTGCCGGCGGACCGCCCGCGCGACCTGGTGCGCGGCGCCCGCGGACGCGGTGGCCGGCTGGAGGTGGAGGTGTCCGAGCGGCTCGCCGCCGCCCTCGCCGCGCGCGCCCGGGAGTGGGAGAGCACGCGGTTCATGACCCTCCTCGCCGGCTTCGTGGCGCTCCTCCACCGTTCGACCGGCGAGAGCGACCTGGTGATCGGCTCGCCGATCGCCAACCGCAACCTGCGCGAGACCGAGGGGCTGATCGGGTTCTTCGTCAACACCCTGGCGCTGCGCGTCCGGGTGGCGTCCGGAGAGTCCTTTGCGGGCCTCGCGGCGGCCGTCCGCGAGGTGGCGCTCGGCGCCTACGCGCACCAGGACCTGCCGTTCGAGACGTTGATCGAGGAGCTGCGGCCGGAGCGCCGCCTGGGCCAGAGCCCGCTCTTCGAGGTGATGTTCGGCCTCTACACTGCGCCCCCGCTCGCGGCGGAAGGCGCGGACGGCTGGCACGGCTTGGCCCTGGAGCCGGCGCGGCGCAGCGCCGAGACCTCGACCTTCGAGCTGACCGCCATGCTGTTCGAGACCGCGGGCAGGGTGACCCTCGCCCTCCAGTACGACGCCGACCTCTTCGACCGCACGACCATCTCCCGTCTGGCCCGCCGCTACGAGATCCTGCTGTGCGCCGCCGCTGCGGCCCCGGAGCAGGCGGTCGAGGACCTCCCGGTCCTCGCCGAGAGCGAGCGCCACCAGATGGCGTTCGAGTGGAACGACACGGCCTCCGAGATCCCGCGCGACCGCACCGTCCACGCTCTGTTCGCCGAGCAGGCGCGGCGCGGCGCGGACCGGCCTGCCGTGCTGGCGGACGCGGGCGTGCTGACCTACGGCGAGCTCGACCGCCGCGCCAACCGGGTGGCGCGCCGGCTGCGCGCCCTCGGCGTGGCGGCTGAATGCCCGGTCGGGCTCTGCCTGGAGCGCTCGCCGGACATGATCGTGGCCACCCTGGCGATCCTCAAGGCGGGCAGCGCGTACGTGCCGCTGGCGCCGGAATTCCCGCGCGAGCGGCTGGCGTGGATGATCGCCGACGCGGGCGTCGAGGTCGTGGTCACCCGCGGCGAGCTGCTGGACGCCCTGCCGTTCACCGGCCGCGCCCTCTGCCTCGACCGCGACGCCGCGGCGATCGCGGGCGAGGAGGAGTCCGCCCCGGCGGACGCGATCGTGCCCTTCAATCTCGCCTACGTCATGTACACCTCCGGGTCGACCGGCTTGCCGAAGCGGGTCGGGGTGAGCCACGGCAACGTCGTGCGCCTGGTCCGCGGCACCCGCCTGATCGAGGCGAGCCCGGACGAGGTCTTCCTGCAATCGGCTCCGATCTCCTTCGACGGCACCACGTTCGAGATCTGGGGACCGCTGCTCAACGGCGGCCGGACGGCCCTGCTGCCGCCCCACGTCCCGACGATCGAGGAGCTGGCGGCGGCGGTCGAGCGCTTCGGCGTCAGCACCCTGTGGCTGACCGCGGGGCTGTTCCAGCAGATGGTGGACGGGCCGCTCGGCCGCCTGCGCGGTGTGCGCCGGCTGCTCGCCGGCGGCGACGTCCTCTCGCCGCCGCACGTCGCCCGGGCGCGGCGGGAGCTGCCGGGATGCCTGCTGTTCAACGGTTACGGCCCCACGGAGAACACCACCGGCACCGCCACCCACCGCGTGGAGCGCGTGGAGGACGTCCGGCCGGGGCTCCCGGTGCCGATCGGCCGTCCGCTCGCCAACACCGAGGTCCACCTGCTCGACGCGCGCTGGCGGGCGGTGCCGGTCGGCGTCCCGGGCGAGCTGTGCGTGGGTGGCGAGGGGGTGGCGCGGGGCTACCTGGGGCGCCCGGAGCTGACGGCGGAGAAGCTCGTCCCGCACCCGCTGTGGCGGGGGGAGCGGCTCTACCGTACCGGCGACCTGGCGCGGTGGCTGCCCGCCGGCGCGCTGGAGTTCCTGGGCCGCATCGACCGCCAGGTGAAGATCCGCGGCTTCCGGGTGGAGCCGGGCGAGGTCGAAGAGGCGCTGCTGCGCTCGCCCGGTGTGCGCGCGGCCGCGGTCGACGTCCGGCGGGCGGCGGGGGAGAGGCGCCTGGTGGCCTATGTGGTCCCCCATCCGGGCTTCCCGGATCTCGCCGCCGCGGCGCTCCGCGGCGCGCTCCGGGAGATCCTGCCCGACGCCCTGCTGCCGTCCGCCTTCGTCCTCCTCGACGCATTGCCGCTCACCACCCACGGCAAGGTCGACCGGCGGCGGCTGCCGGAGCCGGTGTGGGAGAGCGGCGGGACGGAGAGCGCCTCCCCGGCCTCGCAGACCGAAGAGATCCTGGCCGGGATCTGGGGCGAGGTCCTGGAGCTCCGGCGGGTCGGCGTCCACGACGACTTCTTCACGCTCGGCGGGCACTCGCTGATGGCGACCCGCGTCGCCTCCCGCGTCCGCGAGGCGTTCGGGCTGGAGATCCCGTTGCGCCTGATCTTCGAGGAGCCCACCGTGGCGCGGCTCGCCGCGGCCGTCGAGCGCGAGCGACAGACGGCCGGCGGGGTGGAGATGGCGCCGCCGATCGTGCCGGTGCCGCGCGACCGCGACCTCCCCCTCTCCTTCGCGCAGCAGCGCCTCTGGTTCCTCGACCGCCTGCAGCCGGACAGCCCGTTCTACAACCTGCCGTCCGCCGTCCTGCTGCGCGGCCGCCTGCGGCCGGCGGTGCTCGCGGCGAGCTTCGGCGAGATCGTGCGGCGCCATGAGGCGCTGCGCACCCGCTTCCCCGACGCGGGCGGCGTGCCGGTGCAGAGGGTCGAGCCGCCCTGTCTCCTCGCCCTGCCGCTGGTCGACCTCGGGGCCCTGCCGGAGGCCGCGCGCGGCGCGGCGGTCCACGCGCTCGCCGCCGCCGAGGCGCGGCGCCCGTTCCGGCTGAGCGATCCGCGCCTGGTGCGCACCGTCCTGCTGCGCCTGGGACCCGGCGAGCACGTCCTGCTGCTGACCATGCACCACATCATCTCGGACGGCTGGTCGATCGGCGTCCTGCTCCGCGAGATGGCGGCGCTCTACGCCGCCGTGGACCGCGGCGAGCCCTCGCCGCTCCCCGAGCTTCCCGTGCAATACCCCGACTTCGCCTGGTGGCAGCGCCGCTGGCTCCAGGGGGAGACGCTGGCGCGGCTCCTCGCCTACTGGCGGGGGCACCTGGCGGGGGCGCCGGCCACGATCGAGCTACCGTACGACCGCCCGCATCCGGCCGTGCAGAGCTTCCGCGGCGCCATCCGCCTCGGTGCTCTCTCCCCCCGCCTGGCCGCCGACCTCCAGGCGCTCGGCCGCCGCAGCGGCGCCACGCTGTTCATGACCCTGTTGAGCGCGTTCGGCGCGCTGCTCCACCGCTACAGCGGCAACGACGACCTGGTCGTCGGCACCCCCACGGCGAACCGCAACCGGCGGGAGGTCGAGGGGCTGATCGGGTTCTTCGTCAACACGCTCGCGCTGCGCCTGCGCTGCGCGGCGGGCGAGAGCAGCTTCCGCGAGCTGCTCGGCCGCACCGCCCTCTCGGTCCTCGACGCGCAGGCCCATCAGGATCTGCCGTTCGAGAAGCTGGTCGAGGAGCTGCGGCCGTTGCGCGACCTCAGCCGGTCGCCCCTCTTTCAGGTCATGCTCATCCTGCAGAACGCGCCCGTCCCCGCCCTGGAGCTGCCGGGGCTCTCCCTGGCGCCGCTCGAAATGGCGACCGGCACCTCGCGCTTCGAGCTGACGCTGTCGGTCGGGGAGAGCGGCGGCGGCGGGTGGACGATCACCGCCGAGCACAACACCGACCTCTTCGACGCGGCGACGATCGACCGCCTGCTGGCCCATCTCGGGACCCTGCTGGCCGGAGCGGCCGAGCGGCCGGAGACGAGGATCACCGACCTGCCGCTGCTCGGCACGGGAGAGGTCGAGCAGCTCCTGCGCGCGTGGAGCGGCGCCGCCGCGCCGGCCGAGGCCGGCGGGGAGAGCCTCGGCGAGCAGTTCGTGCGGCAGGCGCGGCGCACCCCCGAGCGGGTCGCCGTGGTCGCGGCGGCCGAGCCTCACGCCCCGCTCACTTACGGCGAGCTGTCCGCTCGCTCCTCCCGGCTCGCCCGCCGCCTGCGCGGCCTGGGGGTCGGTCCCGAGGTGCCGGTCGGGGTGCTGCTGGAGCGCACCCCGGACCTGGTGGTCGGCCTGCTCGCCATCCTCCGCGCCGGCGGCGCCTACGTGCCGCTCGACCCCGCCTATCCGGAGGAGCGGCTGGCCTTCATGCTCGCCGACAGCCGCGCCCCGGTAGTGCTGGTCGACCGGGAGACCGCCGGGCGCCTCGCGGGTCTCGCCGCGGGCGAGCGGCCGGTCCTGGTGGATTTTGGAGAAAAGGGAGAAGGGGACGTCGAGGAGCCCTGGACCGAGCCCAGGCCGGACCTTGCGGGCCTCGCCTATGTCATCTACACCTCCGGCTCGACCGGCCGGCCGAAGGGCGTCGCGATCACCCACGCCGGCGCGGTGGCGCTCCTCGCCTGGTCCGCCGAGGTCTTCGCGCCCGCCGACCTGGACGGCGTCGTGGCGGCCACCTCGATCTGCTTCGACCTCTCGGTGTTCGAGCTGTTCGCGCCGCTCACCCGCGGCGGCCGGGTGATCCTGGTGCGCGACGGCCTCGGTCTGCTCGACCTGCCGGGCGAGCTCGCTCCCACCTTGATCAACACGGTGCCCTCGGTGGCTGCGGAGCTCGCGCGGGCGGCGGCGATCCCCCCCTCGGTGCGCACGGTCAATCTGGCCGGCGAGCCGCTGCACCGCCCGCTGGTCGAGGAGATCTACCGGCGCGGCGGGGTGGAGCGGGTGCTCAACCTCTACGGCCCTTCGGAGGACACCACCTACTCTACCGTGGCGCAAATCGAGCGCGGCGATCCGGCGGCCCCGGCGATCGGCCGTCCGGTGACCGGCACGCGCGCCTACGTCGCCGGCCCCGGCCTCGATCTGCTGCCCGCCGGCATGCCGGGAGAGCTCTGCCTGGCCGGCTCCGGGTTGGCGCGCGGCTATCTCCACCGCCCCGAGCTGACCGCGGAGCGCTTCCTGCCCGATCCGTTCGCGGCGGCCTGCGGGGTGGGCGGAGCCGGCGGGGAGCGGCTCTACCGCACCGGCGACCGGGTGCGCTGGCGGCCGGACGGCGCGCTGGAGTTTCTGGGCCGCATCGACCACCAGGTCAAGGTGCGCGGCTTCCGCGTCGAGCTGGGCGAGGTCGAGGCCGCGCTGCGCGAGCATCCGGCGGTGGTCGAGGCGGCGGTGGCGGTGCGCGCGGGCGGCGGCCTCGGCGGTCGCCTGGTCGCCTATCTCGTGCCCTCAGCGGCCGCCCCGGCCGGCGCCGAGGAGCTCGCCACCGCGCTGCGCTCCGCCCTCAGGCGGCGGCTCCCGGAGCCGATGATCCCCGCCGCCTTCGTGGTGCTGGAGCGCCTCCCCCTGTCGCCCAATGGCAAGGTGGACCGCCGCGCCCTCCCCGAGCCGGCGGAGTGGGGCCGCTCCGCGGCGCCGCTGATGGCGCCGCGCAACGATTTCGAGAAGACGGTGGCCGCGGTGTGGTGCGAGGTGCTGGAGCGCGAGGGGATCGGCATCCACGACAACTTCTTCGAGAGCGGCGGCCACTCCCTGCTCGCGGTGCGCGCCGCGAGCCGCTTGCAGGAGGTGCTGGGCCGCCGGGTCTCGGTGCTGGAGATCTTCGAGCATCCCACCGTCGCCTCCCTCGCGGCGTGGCTGCCGGCCCGCGACGCCGCGCCGACGCCGCTCGACCAGAGCCGGAGCCGGGCCACCGCCCGCCGCGACGCGCTGCGGCAGCGCCGCCGCCCTCCGGCGCGCCCGGGCGGTGAGCCGCACGAGGATTTTTCCGATGAAGAATGAGGACAGCGACAGCGGTCCCGGCGATGTCGGAGACATTGCCGTCGTCGGCATGGCGGGCCGCTTCCCGGGCGCCGACAGCGTCGACCGCCTGTGGGAGCTCCTGCGCGCCGGCGCGGAGGGGACCACCCGTCTGGGCCGCGACGTGCTGGCCGCCGAAGGCGTCGACCCGGCGCTCGCCGACCACCCGCAGTATGTCTCGGTCAAAGGCATCCTGGAGGGGGCCGAGCAGTTGGACGCCCCCTTCTTCAACCTCAGCCCGCGCGAGGCGCAGATCACCGACCCGCAGCAGCGGGTGTTCCTGGAGTGCGCCTGGCAGGCGCTGGAGGACGCCGGCTGCGATCCGTCCCGCTTCGCCGGTGCGATCGGCGTCTTCGCCGGCTCCAGCATGAGCAGCTACCTGCTCTCGAATCTCCTGCTCAATCCCGCGCTCGCCGAGACCAGCGCGCTGGAGCTGCGCGTCGCCAACGACCGCGACTTCCTGGCGACGGCGGTCTCCTACCGCCTCAACCTGCGCGGGCCGAGCGTCAACGTGGCCACCGCCTGCTCGACCTCGCTGGTCGCCGTCCACCTCGCCTGCCAGAGCCTGCTCAACCACGAGTGCGACGCGGCGCTCGCCGGCGGCGTGTCGGTGAGCTTCCCGCAGCGCGCCGGCTACCTCTGGCAGAAGGGCGGCATCATGTCCGCCGACGGGCACTGCCGGGCGTTCGACGCGCGCGCCAGCGGAACCGTCGGCGGCGAGGGCGCCGGCGTCGTCGTGCTGCGGCGCCTGGCGGACGCGCTGGCCGGCGGCGATCCCGTCCGCGCCGTCATCAAGGGCTCCGCGATCAACAACGACGGCCTCCAGAAGGCCGGGTTCACGGCGCCCAGCGTGCAGGGGCAGGCCGAGGTGATCGCCGAGGCGCAGACGGTCGCCGGCGTCGAGCCGGACACCATCACCTACATCGAGGCGCACGGCAGCGGCACGCCGCTCGGCGACTCGGTCGAGATGCGCGCCCTCAACCGTGCCTTCCAGGCGGTCGCGGAGCGCGGCAAGGTCTGCGCCGTGGGCTCGCTCAAGACCAACCTCGGCCACATGGACGCCGCCGCGGGCGTCGGCGGCCTGATCAAGACCGTCCTCGCCCTGGAGCACCGGCTGCTGCCGGCGAGCCTGCACTTCGAGTCCGCCGGCCCCGAGCTGGAGATCGACAGCGGTCCGTTCTTCGTCAACGCGGCGCTCCGTCCCTGGGAGAGCAATGGCGCGCCGCGCCGCGCCGGCGTCAGCTCCTTCGGGATCGGCGGCACCAACGCCCACGTCATCGTGGAGGAGGCGCCGGAGCCGGAGCCCGCGGACCCCGGCCGGCCGTGGTCGCTCACCGTGCTCTCGGCGGCGACCGCGCCGGCCCTGGAGGCGCTGACCGGCCGCCTGGCCGAGCACCTCGCCCGCGCGGCGGCAGACGGTCTCGACACCCTCCCGGACATCGCCTACACCTCCCAGGTGGGCCGCCAGGCGTTTCCCCACCGCCGCGCCGTGGTCTGCCGCGACCGCGCCGACGCCGCGGCGGTGCTCGCCGCACGCGACCCCCGGCGGCTCCTCGACGGCGTCGCCGGCGGCGAGCGGCCGGTCGCCTTCCTGCTCTCCGGGGTCGGCGATCACTACCCCGGCATGGGCGAGGGGCTCTACCGCGGCGAGCCCGCGTTCCGCCGCGCCTTCGACCGTTGCGCGGAGCTGCTGCTCCCCGCCCTCGGCCGCGACCTGCGGGAGGTGGTCTTCCGGGCTCCGGGCGCCATGGCTCCGGAGGTCCCGCAAGCCCCGGAGGCCGGCGGCCCCGATCTGCGGCGGATGCTGGCCGGCGCCGCCGCCGGGGGGCTCGCGAGCGCGACGCTCGCGCAGACCGCGGTGTTCGCCGTCGAGTACGCCCTGGCCAGGCTGTGGGAGTCGGTCGGCGTCCGCCCGCGGGCCCTCCTCGGATACAGCCTCGGGGAGTACACCGCCGCCTGCCTCGCCGGCGTCTTCTCCCTGGAGGACGGCCTGCGCCTGGTGCTGGAGCGCGCGCGGCTGATCGAGAGCCTTCCCGCCGGGGCGATGCTCGCGGCCGGGCTGTCCGCGGAGGAGCTGGCGGCCGAGCTCGCTGCCGCAGGCGAGGGCCTCGCGCTCGGAGCGGTCAACGCGCCCGGCCTCTCCGTCGCCTCCGGCCCCGCGGCGCCGGTGGCCGCTCTGGAGGAGCGCCTGCGCGGGCGCGGCGTGGCCTGCCGGCTGCTGCCGGTCTCGCACGCTCTCCACTCGCCGATGATGGAGCCGATCGCCGGGCCGTTCTCCCGGCTCCTCGCCGGAGTTCCATTGCGCCCGCCGAAGATTCCCTACGTCACCGGCGTCACCGGGAGCTGGGTCACCCCCGACCAGGCCTGCTCCCCCGGGCACTGGGTCCGCCACCTGCTGCAGACCGTCCGCTTCGCCGAGGGCGTCGCGGCGCTCTGGCAGGCTCCGGGCCTCGCCCTGCTGGAGGTCGGCCCCGGCCACGGGCTCGTCACCCTGGCCCTCCAGCAGGGGGGCGGCGGCGACTCTCTCGCCCTGCCGTCGCTGCGGCCTTCCTACGAGCCGCAGGACGACCGCGCGTTCTTCCTCGGCGCCGTCGGGCGCCTGTGGACGGCGGGGGTCGAGGTGAGCTGGCCCCGCCTCCACAGCGGGGAGCGGCGGCGCAAGGTCCGCCTCCCGGGCTACCCCTTCGAGCGCCGGCCCTACCGCGTCGATCCGCCGCTTCGGCGTCCGGCCCTCTCCCCGGTCCCCGTCGAGCCCGCAGGCTCCGCTCCGGACATCGATCCGGTGCCGGCGGGCCCGGCGGAGAACGGGCTCCACCCGCGGCCGGCCCTGCCGGCGCCCTACGCCGCGCCGCGCAGCGCGACCGAGGCGGCGGTCGCGGCGCTGTGGCGTTCCTCCTTCCACCTCGCCGAGGTCGGGATCCACGACAACTTTTTTCACCTCGGCGGAAACTCTCTGCTCGCCTCCGCGCTCGCCCTCCGCATGGAGCAGGCCCTCGGCGTCGAGCTGCCGCTGCGCCTTCTGATCGAGCGTCCCACGATCGCCGAGATCGCCGCCGCGGCCGAGAGCCTCCGCGCCGGCGCGTCCGCCCTGCCGGAGCCGCGGCTGGAGCTGTGGCGGGACGTCGTCCTCGACCCGGCGGTCTCGCCGCAGGAGACGGGCGGCGCGCCGGCGGAGCCGGAGGCGGTGGTGCTGACCGGGGCGACCGGCTTCCTCGGCGCCTTCCTGCTGCGCGACCTGCTGCGCGAGACCGGCGCCGCCGTCCACTGTGTGGTGCGCGCGGCGAGCGCCGCGCAGGCGGCGGCGCGCATCCGCGACAACCTCGCCGGCTACGGGCTCTGGGAGGAAGGCATGGCCGGCCGCATCGTGCCGGTGCCCGGCGACCTCGGCGCGCCGCTCTGGGGGATGGGCGAGGCGGCCTTCCGCGGCCTCGCCGAGCGGGCCGGCGCGGTCTACCACTGCGGCGCCTGGGTGAGCTTCACCTATCCCTATTCCGCCCTCCGGCCGGTCAACGTCCAGGGCACCCACGAGGCGCTCCGCCTGGCCGCCCGCGGACCGGCCAAGCCGGTGCACTTCATCTCCACCATCGCGGTCTTCGCGCCGGGCTCCTTCACCGCCGAGGGGATCGGCCGCGAGGACTCCCCCCTGGAAGCCACCGCCGGCCTCTTCGGCGGCTATGGCCAGAGCAAGTGGGTGGCGGAGAAGCTCCTGGCGCGGGGCCGGGAGAGGGGGATCGAGACCGCCATCTACCGCCCGGGGGCGATCGGCGGCGACAGCACGACCGGGGCGGGCAATCCGAAAGACCTGATCTGGAGCTTCCTCAAGGGGTGCATCGAGCTCGGCGCCGCCCCTGCGCTCGACGCCCTCTTCGATCCGGCCCCGGTCGACTTCGTCAGCCGCGCCGTGGTGGCGCTCGCCAAGCGGCGGGAGAGCCGGGGCAAGGCGTTCCACCTGTTCAATCCCCGCCCGGTGCCGTGGGCGGACGTCTTCGCCTATGCCCGCGCGCTCGGCTATCCGCTGCGCGAGCTGCCGGTCGACGCCTGGCTGCGCGAGCTGCTGGCGGCGGTGCGCGGCGGGGCGGAGAACGCGCTCGCCCCGTTCTGGCCGCTCCTCGCCGCCGGGAACGCCGAGAGCCCGGGGGCGCTCGACAGCCGCCTGCGCTTCGACGGCCGGAACACCGGCGAGGAGCTCGCCGGTGGCTCCGTGGTCTGCCCACCGGTCGAGGCGTTGCTGGAGACCTGGTTCGCGCACCTGATCGGGAGCGGCTTTCTGCCGCGCGAAGGGAGAGACCGATGAAGATCCGCTTCTACGCCCACGCCAGCTTCCTCCTCGCGGGAGACGGGATCCGCGTGGTCACCGACCCCTACCGCCCCGGGCCTCGCGGCGCGTTCTTCGCTCCGATCGACGAGCCGGCGGACCTCGTGATCCGCAGCTCGGCGAGCGACGCCTTTCACAACGACCCGAGCCACGTGCGGGGGAACCCGGCCGTCCTCGACGCTCTGCGCCTGCCGGCGGAGGGGGTGCGGGAGAAGGGGCTGGAGATCCGCGGCTACCCGGCCTGGGAGCGCATCCGCTGGCTCCCCCTCCTGCTCGGCCGGCTGCCGCGCCGCTACGCCATGTACAGCATCCACTTCCCGGGCGAGGGGCTGCGGGTGCTCCACGGCGGCGACATGGGCGGTCCGTTCCAGCCCGCCCACACCCGGGCGTTGGCGGGGAAGGTGGACATCCTCTTCGCCATCACCGGCGGCGTCCACAACATCGAGCTCGACGACCTGGACCGGGTGATCCGCGAGATCGGCCCGCGGATCGTCATTCCGATGCACTACTACAGCCCGCGCGGGCGGCTCAAAACGATCCTGCCGGTCACCGCCTTCACCGCGCGCTACCCCGCGGAGTCGGTGGTCCAGGTGCAGGGGCCGGAGGTCGAGATCACGCGCGCCACGCTCCCCGACAGCCTGCGGATCTATGTGCTGGAGCAGTCCCGCTAGCGGCGGGCGTCCGGCGAGGAGAATGGTGTGGAAGAGATGCTCAGAGACACGATCTACGGCCTGCGCGTCTTCCGGCGCTCCCCGGGCTTCGCGGCGGTGGCCGTCCTCTCCCTGGCTCTCGGGATCGGCGCCAACGTGACCGTCTTCGCGCTGGTCAACGCCCTGTTCCTGCACCCCCTGCCGGTGGCCGACCCGGCGCGCCTCGTCCTCGTCCACACCACCGCCGAGCGCGGGCCCGGGTACCTGCCGGTCTCCTTCCCGAACTACGAGAGCTACCGCGACCAGGCCGCCTGCTGGTCCAGCCTCGCCGCCTTCCTGCCGATCACCGTCAGCCTCTCCGGCGACGGCGGCGAGCCCGCGGAGGCCAACGGGGCGATCGTCACCGGCAACTACTTCGCCACGCTGGGGGTGCGGGCGGCGCTCGGCCGCACCTTCCTGCCCGAGGAGAGCCTTCCGTCCGGAGGCCCGCCGATCGTCGTCCTCGCCGACTCCCTGTGGCGGAGCCGCTTCGGCGCCGACCCGAAGATCCTCGGCCGCACGATCCGAATCAACGGGCAGGGGCTCACCGTGATCGGGGTCGCCCCGGCGGCCTTCACCGGCATCAGCACCCTCGAAAGCTCGCAGCTCTGGGTGCCCGTGTCCCTGCACCAGCAGATCCTGCCGAGCGCGCTGCGTCCCTTCTTCACCCTGCGCCGCCCGCTCGTCTTCCTGCTGGTCGGGCGGCTGCGGGGCGGAGTGACCGTGGGGCAGGCCCAGCGGGAGATGAGCGCGCTCGCCGAACGGCTGGCCCGCGAGTATCCCGACGCCAACCGGGGCAAGACGGCGGCGCTGGTGCCGCTGGAGAGCGCGACGGTCTCCGCCAACGAGCAGGGGATCTATCTCCGCGCGGGCTCGTTGCTCATGGGAGTGGTCGCGCTCGTCCTGCTGATCGCCTGCGCCAACGTGGCCAGCATGTTGCTGGCACGGGGAGCGCTGCGGCAGCGGGAGATGGCGGTGCGCCTCGCCCTCGGCGCCACGCGCGGCCGCCTGTTGCGCCAGATCCTCACCGAAAGCCTGTTGCTCGCCCTGGCGGCGGGCGTGCTCAGCCTGGCCATCGCGGCCTCGGCGCGCAAGCTGTTCCTGGTCTTCGAAACACCGTTCCTGCCACCGACCCTGGCCGTCCCGCTCGACTTCCGGGTGTGGGGGTTCGCGCTGCTGGCCTCCCTGCTCGCCACTCTCGTCTGCGGGCTCGCGCCGGCGCTCCAGGCTTCCCGCTCGGCACCGATCTCCGCGCTGCGGGGGGACTACCAGGCCACGGCGGCGGGGCTCCGCCGCTTCGGCCTGCGCAGCTTCCTGGTCGCGGCCCAGGTCGCCCTCTCCTGCCTCTGTCTGGTCGGCACCGCGCTCTTCCTGATCAGCCTGCGCAATGCGCAGCGGATCGATCCCGGGTTCGAGCGGGAGAAGCTGATGGTCGCCTCCTTCGACCTCGACGAGGTCGGGTACGGCGAGGGGCAGGGGCAGGAGCTGCTGAGCCGCATCGTGCAGCGCGCCAAGGCGCTCCCCGGGGTGCGCTCGGCGGCGGTCGCCGGGACGCTCAACCTCGACCCCGACGCGGGGCGCCTGCTGCGCACCGCGGTCCTCGAAGGGAGGGGGATGAGCCCGGAGGAGAGCCCGGTCGTGCAGGTCAACGCCGTCGGGACCGGCTACTTCGAGACCCTGGGCATCCCCATCCTCTCCGGCCGGCCGTTCACCGACGCGGACCGCCAGGGCGCGCGCGGAGTGGTGATCATCAACCGGAAGATGGCGGCGCAACTCTGGCCGGGCGCCGACCCGGTCGGGGCGCGGATCATGTTCTTGCCCGAGAAGGAAACGGTGGAGGTCGTGGGGGTGGCGCGCGACGCCAAATACAACTCGCTCGGCGAGGAGACGCCGTTCTACGTCTACCGTCCCCTCCTCCAGAGCTATGCGTCGAGCGCCACCCTGCACGTGCGCACCGCCGGCCGGCCGGACCCGCTCGTGGAGACCCTGCGCAGCGAGGTGCAGAAGCTCAGCCCGAGCCTGCCGCTGGTCCGCCCGATGACGATCGCGCGGGTGATCTCGCGGCAGCTCGCGGCGCCGCGCATGGGAGCGAGCCTGCTCGCTTTCTTCGGTGGGGTGGCGCTGGTGCTCACCGTCGTCGGCCTGTCCGGGCTGGTGGCCTATTCCGTCAGCCAGCGCTACCGGGAGATCGGCATCCGCATGGCTCTGGGGGCTTCGTCCCGGGCGGTCGTCCGGCTGTTCCTCGGCCAGGTCCTGATCGTCTTTGCGTGTGGCCTGGCCTGCGGCCTCGCCGGCGCCTTCGCCGCGACGCGGTGGCTGTCGGGCCTGCTCTTCGGGATCGATGCCGGCGACCCTTCCGCCTTGCTCTACGCCGCCCTGTTGCTGACCACCGCGTCGTTCGCCGCGGCCTATGTTCCGGTGCGGAGGGCTGCCCGGCTCTCCCCGGCTCTCCTCTTGCGCAGATAGGGAGAGGGCCGGGAGCACGGGCGCCGTCGTCACGCCGCCCACAAACGGTCGAGCATCCCCGAGAGCGACTCCAGGGTGATGGGCTTGACCAGGACGTCGTCCATGCCCGCCTGCAGACAGCGCTCACGGTCGGCGGCCAGGGCGTAGGCGGTGAGGGCGACGATGGGGACCCGGCTCGCCGCCCCGGCTGCCGCGTGCTCGTGGGCGCGGATCCAGCCGGTCGCCTCCCAGCCGTCGAGCTCCGGCATCTGGCAGTCCATGAGCACCGCGTCCCAGACGCCGTCCCGCCAGGTGTCCACCACCTCACGGCCGTTGTTGCAGACGTCCACCCCGATCCCCAGCAGCTCCAGCATGGTCAGGGCGACGATCTGGTTGATGGCATTGTCCTCCGCCAGCAGCACCCGCTTGCCTTGCCAGGGCCCGGGGATGACCTCTTGCCGGGAGGGCTCCGCAGCCGGCGCCGGCCGCGTGGCCACCGGCACCTCGGTCCAGAACGTGGCACCGGCTCCCGGCTGGCTCTCATAGCCGACGCTCCCGTGCATCAGCTCGGCCAGCTTGCGGCAGATCGCGAGGCCGAGCCCGGTGCCGCCGCGCAAACGGGCTCCCTCGAGCTGCTGGAACGGCTGGAACAGGCGGTCCCGGTCCTCCGGAGCAACCCCCGCACCGGTGTCGGTCACGACGAGCCGCAGCAGCCGGCGCCCTTCGTCCTCGCCGTCCGCCGGCCGGCCGGAGACGACCGCCCGCACGGTGCCCGCATCGGTGTGCTTGATGGCATTGTCCAGGTAGTTGAGCAGGATCTGGCGCAAGAGCATCTCATCGGCCACGGCCTCCAGATGGCCGGGCCAGTCGACCTCCAGCTCCAGCGCGAGGCCTTGCTCCGTCGCGCGGGGACGGACGAGGTCCACCGCGTCGGTGAGCAGCCGCCGGGGTGAGAACGGCCCCTCCGTCAGCTCCATCCGGCCGGCTTCGATCTTCGACAGGTCGAGCATCTGGTTGAGCATCCGCATCAGCGCCTGCCCCGACGAGCTCAAGGTCTCCGCGAGCCGATGCTGCGGCTCCGTGAGATCGCTGTGGAGCAGCAGGTCGGCCATCCCCAGGACGCCGTTCATGGGAGTGCGGATCTCGTGGCTCATGGTGGCCAGGAACCGGCTTTTGGCCTGGTTGGCGGCTTCCGCCCGGTCGCGCGCCTCGGCGAGCTCCAGCTCCACCTGCTTGCGGTCGGTCACGTCGTAGTTGATGCCAAAGAAGAACGCCGGCAGGCCCTCGTCACCATCCACCGGGAGGCCGTCGCCCACCAGCCAGCGGATGCTGCCGTCCGGCCGGACGATGCGGAACTCGTTCTGGCTGCGGCCGAAACCGGACCTCTGCAGCTCCGTCTTGGCCCGCAGGCGTTCCCGGTCGTCCGGGTGCACGAGCTGCAGGAACGTCTCGACCGATTGATCGAAGCGGTCCGGCGCGAGGCCGAACAGCTCCAGTTGGCGGGCGTCCCAGGTCAGGCGTCCGGTCGCCACGTCCCACTCCCAGGTGCCGATCTTCCCCGCCTCCAGGGCGAGGCTCAGACGGCTCTCGGCCGCCCGCAAGGCCGCCTCGGTTCGCTTCTGGGCCGTGATCTCGGTATTGACGAAGAGCGCTTCGGTGATCTGTCCGTCGCGAATGACCGGAACACAGCGCGACAGGAACCAGTGGTCTTCGAACCGGACCTCGCGGGTGATCCCTTGCCCGGTGGTGAACAGGACCTCCAGCACCTCGAGCTGACGCTTCACCTCCTCAGGAGGGAAGATCTGCGCCACGTTCTGGCCGGTGACCTGCTCGGGCGTCATCTGCGGCACGGTGCGGTTGATGTAGAGAATGTCTCCGCTGCGCGACAGCAGGATGGTGAAGTCGGGCGAGCACTCGAGGAAGGTGCGGAACCGCTGCTCGCTTTCGCGCTGGGCTTCTTCGGCCTTGCGGCGCGCCGTGACGTCGACCTGGACGACCAGGAGATGCGAGATCCGCCCCTCTCCGTCGGACAGGGGGCGCACCGTCAGCTCGCTCCAGAACGGACTCCGGTCCCGGCGCTCGCCGAGGATCTCGCCGTGGAACGCCAGCCCCGCGGCCAGCGCGGCCCGTAGCTTCCGGACCATCTCCGGGTCGCTCCCGGGCGCCTCCAGGAAGCCGGCGTCGTGCCGCAGGATCTCCTCCAGCGGGTAGCCGGTCAGCTCGCACGCCGCGCGGTTCGCCGACACGATGGGGCGGCCCGGCCGCCGGGCGTCGAGAAGGAGGACGCCCACCGGGAGGGCATCGAGCACAGCGAGCCCGAGCTCGATCGAGTCGATCGCGTTCATGAGCAATCCGTATTGTTGTACGGTGCGCTTCAGTGTAGCAAGGGGGGACATCAGGGAGCAAGCCGCGGCCCGCTCCGCGTCATTCCTCCACCGCCCGCGCCTCCTCGCCTCTCCCCCTGCGCCCGGCTCCGGGAAATACCTCCGCGGATGTCGAGACAATCCCGCAATTCTCCGCGTTCGCGCCGCAATCCAGCCCTGCCGCGCTGCAAACCAAGGCTCACACCGCGCAATTCTCTGCTTTCTGGCAGAATTTCTCTGCTTCACTTGCTGAGTTCTCTGCTTACGATTGTGATTTCTCTGCGTTCATCTTCTGTTTCTCTGCTTTCATAGAGCGGAGCGTCATGAATATATCGAAGAATGTCGAGAATTTGCCCGGTTTCTCGACGTACGTCGCGGGTTTCTCTGTGTTCCTGCTCGATGTCTCGACATTTTCGTGCGATGTCTCGACATCCGTGGCCGCCGCCCTTCGGATAGAATCTCCGGCGACGAGGAAATTCCGCGCCTCCTCCAGCGCCGGACGCGAATCTCCTGAGCCACAAACCCAAAGTAGTGGAGGGGCTTGCCCCCTCCCGGGAGGGCGGAGGATCTGGAGGCCCCCGCCTCGACCTCGGCCGCCTCCCCATCCCCGGACCCCACTTCGTCGGCCGCACCGCCGAGCTCGCCCGTCTCGACGCCGCCTGGGAAGACCCAACCATCCGCGTCCTCAGTTCTGTTCTCTCCTCCGGCTCCTCAGTCCGCCCACTCGGGAGGGGGCAAGCCCCTCCCCTACTTTAGGTTCTCTTAGGTTCGCCGCCGGCAGTCTCCGGAATCAGGCGTAAATTCCAATAAGAAAGAACCTAGGCGACGGCCTCCGGAGCGGCCTTCCGCCGCGGGGGGGAGTCGTGTACCATTCGCCTGCACGCCTCGGAAGACGTGTTGAGGATGATCGAAAATGATTGATCGATATCAAGGCGGGCCGGAGGCTCTATGGTAGTGACCGACTTGGCAATCGACACCGGGCTTGCCATCAAAGGTGGCCGGCCGGTGGTGGCACCGGGCGACATCGTGGAGCAGTGGCCGCTGGTCAGCGAGGAAGACATCGCGGCGGTCACCGCCACGCTGCGCTCCGGCAAGCTCACCTGGCTCAACAATGAAACCGTGCCGGCGCTCGAACGGGCGTGGGCGAAGTATGTCGGCACCCGGCACTGCGTCGCGTTCAACAGCGGCACCTCCTCCCTCCAGGCCGCGGTGGCGGCGGCCGGCGTCGAGCCCGGCGACGAGGTGCTGGTGCCGGCGCTGACCTTCATGGCCTCGGCGGCGGCGATCGTGCACCACCAGGGGCTGCCGGTCTTCGTCGACGTCGATCCCCGGACGTACAACCTCGATCCGTCCCTCCTCGCGGAGAAGATCACCGACCGCACGCGGGCGGTGATGGCGGTCCATCTGAGCGGCCTTCCGGCGCCGATGGATGAGATCCTGGCGATCGCGCGGCCGCGTGGCATCAAGGTGATCGAAGACCTGTCGCAGGCCGCCGGCGCGACCTACAAGGGGCGCAAGGTCGGCTCGATCGGCGACGTGGGCGCGTGCAGCATCATGGCGGGCAAGAACCTGCCGACCGCCGGCGAGGGTGGACTGCTGACCACCGACAGCGCCGAGATGCGCAATCGCGCCGATCAGCTCAAGATGTTCGGCGATCGCGTGACCGACGCGGGCGAGCGCGAGTTCAACGTCAACACCATGTCCTACAACTTCCGGTTCAGCTCGATTCTGGCGTCTTTCACCTTGAGCCAGCTCGAGCGCCTCGATGAGCACACGGCTCGCGTGCGGGAAGGGGCGCGCTATCTCTCCGCGGGCATGGCGGAGATCCCCGGCCTGCTGCCGCCGCTGGAGCCCGCGGGGAGCACCCACGTGTATCACCACTTCCGTTTCCGGCTCGACCCCGAAGCCGCCGGCATCGATCTGCCGATGGGGCGGTTCCGCAAGACGGTGCAGGATCTGATGACGGCGGAGGGCGTGGCGCTCAAGCAGTACCAGAACCGGCCGGTGCCGGGCCAGTGGCTCTTCCAGCAGCAGCGCGGCTGCCCGTGGACGTGCGGGCACGCCAGCCGGGAGATCCGCTATGACATCAACGACTATCCGCAGACTCTGGATATCATTCGCAGCTCGCTGCTGATCAGCGCGCGCCTGTGCATGGCAAGCTTTTTCGAGCGGCGCCATCTGGATCTCTACCTGGAGGCCTTCCGCAAGGTTTTCCGCCACCGTGACGAGATCGTCTCCTACGGCCGTGCGCTCGACTACCGCGAGCCGTGGGAGGAAGACCTCAGGGTCTCGTGATGGGCGAACGACTCGAGAGCCTCGAGAAGATGGCGGATACCCTGCGCCATCACATCGTGGACATGGCGGCCGATTCCGGAGCGCACGTCGGCGGCTCGATGTCGGTCGTCGAGATCCTGACCGTGCTCTACTTCAATGGTGTCCTGCGAGTCGATCCGGCGCAGCCGAAAAGCGACGGGCGCGACTATCTGATCTTCAGCAAGGGGCACGCCAGCGCGGCTTTGTATGGCGCTCTCGCCGAGCGCGGCTTCTTTCCCGTCTCCGAGCTGGCGTCCTACAAGCACATGGGGAGCCGCCTCGCCGGCCATCCCGCGAAAAGCATTCCGGGCGTCGAGCTGGCGACCGGCTCGCTGGGGCATGGGCTGCCGGTGGGCAACGGCGTCGCCCTGGCCGGCAAGCACGACGGCAGCGACTTTCGCGTCTTCGTGGTGATGGGCGACGGCGAGTGCCAGGAAGGGGTGGTGTGGGAGGCGGCGATGGCCGCCGCGCACTACCGCCTGGACAACCTGGTGGCGATCGTCGACCGCAACGGTGTGCAGGAGGACGGCCCCACCGAAACGATCATGGCCCTGGAGCCGTTCGCCGACAAGTGGCGCGCCTTCAACTGGGAGGTGCGGGAGGTGGACGGGCACGACCTCGGTGCGCTCTCCGCGGCGTTGCATGCGGTGCCGTTCGCGGCCGGCAAGCCGTCGCTGCTGGTGGCCAAAACGGTCAAGGGCAAAGGGCTGTCCTTCGCCGAGAACACCCATACCTGGCACTACGGCAAGCTGAACGAGCAGCAACGGGCGCAAGGGCTCGCCGAGATCGCTGAGCTCGCGGCGAGCCGCCAAGACCGGTCATGACCGCGGCGGGCCTCACGGCGGTCGCGGCCTGCCGCCTCGCGCAGAGCGAGCTGGCGCGCGACGACGCACGTTTTTTTGTGCTCGAAGCCGAGACCTGGGAGGGCGCCGAGGCGAGCTTGATCGGCGCCGCCGGCGGCCTGGCTCTGGCCGGCAAGATCCCGCTGGTCAATCTGTTGTCTTCCGCCGCTCTGATCCGCGCCTGCGAGCAGGTGCGGCTCGACCTCTGCTATCACCACGCCAACGCCAAGCTGTTCGGGAGCTTCGAAGGCTCGATCGAAGACCTGGCCCTGGCGCGCAGCCTGCCCAATCTGACGATCATCGCTCCCGCCGATGCGGCCGCGGCCTACCGGGCGACCCTCGCCGCCGGCGCGCACGCCGGCCCGGTCTACATCCGTCTGGCGCAACACATGGCGCCGGAGGTTTACGACGCCGGCTGCCCGCTCCAGATCGGCCGGGGCATCGTGCTGCGCGATGGCTCCGATCTCACCCTCGTGGCCGCGGGTCTCGGCGTGGTGGCGGAAGCGCTCGCCGCGGCCGAGCTGCTGCGCCGCGACGGAATCGACGCCCGGGTGATCGATCTGCATACCATCAAACCGATCGATCGCGCCCTGCTCAAGCAGGCGGCCGAGGAGACGGGACTGATCATCACCGTCGAGGAGCATCCGGTGCGCGGTGGCATGGGCGGAGCGGTGGCCGAGGTGCTGGGCGATGAATGCCCGGTGCCGATGCGCATCCTGGGGATTCCTGAGGATTGCCGTGTGATGCATCGCCTGCATGATTACGGCTTGGACGCGCAGGGCATCGCGGCCAGCGCCCGCCGGGCCCTGGAGGAGCAGGCCGCATGAGCGCGCTGTATGGATCGGGCGGACCGGGCGGACCGGGCGGACCGGCGATCGGCTCGCCGGAATGGATCGCCGCCTACACCCTTTCGAGCCGGACCGCGTGCCGCAAGGCGCAGCTCGATCTGGCGCGGGTCGAAGAGCGCATGTTTTCGCTCGAAGGGGACCTCGGCCAATACAACGTTCCTTTCCATCGCGAATTTCCCGATCGTTTCTTGCAGATCGGCATTGCCGAAGGCGATCTGGTGGGCGCCGCGGTGGGCATGGCGATGCGCGGCAAGATCCCGTTCGTCAATACCTTTGCCGCTTTTCTTTCGATGCGCGCCTGCGAGCAGGTGCGCTTCGCCGCCGGCTGCCAGAACGCCAACGTCAAATTGGTGGGCTATGTCGCCGGTCTGTCGGGGTGCTTCGCGGGTCCCTCGCACCACTGCATCGAGGACATCGCCATTTTGCGCGCGATGCCCAACCTGGTGATCCTTTCGCCGGCCGATGCGGTCGAGGCCTATAAAGCGACCTTTGCCGCGGCGGCCTGGGACGGCCCCGTCTATCTGCGGGTGGGGAGGCACGACACGCCGCAGGTCTATTTCGGCGACTACGAGCTGACCATCGGCAAGGCCGTGACGCTGGCCGCGGGGGGCGACCTCGCGATCCTCGCGACCGGCACCCAGACGGTCGCCGAGGCGGTCGCCGCGGCGCAGCGGCTCGCGGCGGCGGGGATCGGTGCGCGCGTGCTCAACGTGCATACGGTGCAGCCGCTCGACCGCGAAGCGGTCCTCGCCGCGGCGGCCACCGGAGCGGTGGTGACGGTCGAGGAGCACAACGTCCTCGGCGGTCTGGGGGGAGCGGTGGCCGAGCTCCTGGCGCAGGAGGCTCCCGTGCCGCTGGTGCGCGTGGGAGTGGACGACCGCTTCTGTGAGACCGTGGGGCCCTATGACGAGATGGTGGCGCACTACGGGCTCGACGCGGCGGGGATCGTGGCCGCGGCGCACCGGGTGTTGGTACGCAAGGCGGAGCGCAAGGCGGAGCGCAAGAGGCGGCCGCGGGGAAATCAACCGAATCGTGTCAAGGAGCTCGGCGAGTCATGATGATCACTCCGGACTTTGTCTTCGTTCACTTTACCAAGACGGGGGGGACCTACGTCACGAAGATGCTCGCCCGTGTCTACGGCGACCGGGCGATCGACATCGATCAGCACGGGAGCTGCAACGACATCCCGGAGGAGCACCGCGGCAAGCCGCTCGTTTCGACGATCCGCAACCCGTACGACCGCTACGTCTCCCAATACCGCTATGGGTGGTGGAAGGTCTCCCCGGAGGAGTATTGTGGCGAGGCGGTGATGCGCGAAACGTTTCCGCACTACCCCGACATCAGCTTTGCCGAGTTTCTCGAGCTGGCCAACACGAAATTCCTGGGCACCCACCGCTGCGCGCCCAACGGCTACGCCAACGATCGATTCCCGCCCGAGCGCCGGCTCGGCTGGCACACCGAGAGCTTCGTCCGCTTCTACTTCCACAATCCGCGGGAGCTGTATGCGCGGCTCGATGAGGAAGCCCTCGAGAGCGGCAGCTTCCTGCGCGACATGTATGACGTCCGCTTTTTGCACACCGGCAACCTGCGCCGGGAGCTCCATGACTACCTGATCTCGGTGGGGCACAGCCCGGAGGACGTGGCGTTCATCCTCTCCTCCGAGCGGGTGTTGCCGGACGACGGCCTCCGGGACCGGCCGGAGCACGATCCCTGGGAGAGCTACTACACCCCGGAGCTCAAGGATTTCGTGCGCACCCGCGAGCGGCTCATCTTTCGTCACTTTCCGGAATTCGACAAGTGATGCAGCTAGGGTGAGAGCCTCCGGGCGTAGAGGTTGTAGCGGTCCGAGCCGAGGTAGAGGTCGTCCTGCTCCGAGCTGACCGCGAAGCCCTGCGCCACGAAGAGCTCCTCCAGGCTGCGCAGGCGGCCCGCCACGTCGTGGACTTCGACGACCGCCTGGCGGATCTTCGGCCAGTCCGCGGGCGCGATGCCGTGCAGGACGTCGGCCTCGCTCTTTTCGACGTCGACCTTGAGCAGATCGATGCGCGCGACGGCATGTTCACGGACCACCTCGGACAGAGTGCGGATCGCGCAGCTCAAGATCTCGCCGCGCAGCCGTTCGCGGACCAGCTCGTCCTCGTAGCCGCGCAGCGTTTCGAGCCCCGGGCGGCCGCCGCGCTCGAGCTGGTTGGCGATCAGCGTGCGCAGAGCCGCCGCCTCCTCCGCCGGGTTGGGATAGAACGAGGAGAGGCCCGAGCTGTGGGGATAGAAGGTGAAGGAGGACGATCCGGAACGCGCTCCGAGCCCGTAGGGACAGAGGGTCACCGCGCAGCCCGCGATGGCGGCGTTGGCCGCGAGGATCTCGGCCAGGGGCGCAGCGGGCTCGAAGGCGAAGACGTGGGAGCCGGGACGGATCTGGCCGACGAAGAGAGTGAACAGGCCGATGTTGGCGCCGACGTCGAAGACGACGGCGTCGGGCGGCAGCGTGATGCCGCCCCGCAGGTAGGTCTGGCGCTCGAAGATGTCTTCGTAGAACTGGCGGAGCTCGGCTTTGACCTGATAGGCGACGGTGAGGCCGTTGGGGAGGGTTGCGCGACGTAGTGTCGAGTCGCTCATGGCCGAAGCGCCCCATTTTAGGAGACGGAGGTTGTGCCGTCAAGCGGCGGCTGTCACGAACGCCATGACTTTCCGCACAGTATAGGGTGTGGGTGACAGCGCCCGATCGGCGCTATGGAGGTGGACGATGCCAGGTTTGAAGAGACAGGCGGCGGTCGTTGTCATGATTGGGATCGCGGGGATGAGCGGCGGCGTTCTTGCCGCGGTTGGCCATGACAGCCCTCAGGTGGGGCCGAACGTCCAGGTCAACGACCCCCAGCAGTTGCCTCCCAATGATTTTCCGACCCGCAGCACCATCAGCCTCGGGGCCAGCGGCGACGGACAGCGGTTGCTCGCCGGTTTCGAGGACTACCGGGGCCTGTGCGGCGCACCCTTCAACAACCCGGCCTGCACGCCGGAGAACCCCTCGGGGCTCTCCGGTTTCAGTTTCTCGACGGATGGCGGCAATTCCTGGACCGACGCCGGGGCCATCGCCCCGATCGGAACCGCTGTGGCGGTGGGCCACCCCGCGGTCGACGTGATGCGGCAAGGAGAGCGCGAGGACGAGACCTTCTTGTATGCCAGCCGGCTGCAGGACGCGAACGGCACTCCTTTGGGCGTGGGCATCGAGCGCGGCCACTTCGCCGCCGGCACCTTCGTCTGGGACGACGCCCACGTCCTGAGCCCGCCGTCGGTCAACGCCGCCTTCTCCCGGCAGGAGATCGCCACGGCCAAGGACGGCAGCGGCGCGGCCTACGTGATCGAATCCGACTCGATCGGAATCTGCAATGTGCCGACCGCCGGTTTCGGCCAGATCGAGGCCTGGCGCACGCACGACGGCGGCGACACGTGGGAGGGGCCGGTCGTGGTGAGCCCGGAAACGGCCGAGATCCAGGATCCCAACGATCCCCTTTGCGGCAGCTCCGGCTTCTTCCAGGTCGCCTCGACCGTGGCCGTGGGACCTCAGGGCGAAGTCTACGTGGCCTGGCAGTACGGTGCGCATCTCGACAGCAACGGCGTGTTCAGCTCCCTGTCGACGATCGACTTCTCGCGCTCCCTCGACGGCGGCCGGACGTTCGATCCGCCGCGCCACCTGGTCGACATCAATTCCAACCGCGCCAACCAGCCGGTTGCCTACGCGAAGAGCCGCATGAACGATCAGCCACGGATCGCGGTGGCCACCACCGGCAAACACCGCGGCCGCATCTACGTGGGCTACTACCAACCCGTCGCGCCGGTCTCGACCCCGATCACCTTTCAGTCGCTGGTCTCCACCCAGAGCTACCTCGTCTACTCGGACGATCAGGGGAGGACCTGGAGCGCTCCGCACATCCTCGGGCCGCCGGTGCCTTCCACCGGAGTGAAGCGCTTCTGGCCCACGATCGGTCTCCGGCCCAACGGCGACGTCGAGATCGCTTACCTGGAGAGCCACGAGGTGCAGCTCGACCCGGATCCGACCGTCGTCGAGTGCAACATGCCGACCGGCGCCGGCCGCCGCATCGGTCCGGCCACCTCGCTGATCGATACCTACCTGGTCC
Source organism: Thermoanaerobaculia bacterium (assembly GCA_036264355.1). Classification (GTDB taxonomy): domain Bacteria; phylum Acidobacteriota; class Thermoanaerobaculia; order Multivoradales; family UBA5704; genus UBA5704. The sequence goes on along the minus strand of DATARD010000260.1, from coordinate 3,428 downwards.
AATCGCGCGACGGCGGCGTTACTTTCGGGCCGCCGGTGCGCGTCTCCTCGCAGACGGGCAACTGGTGCCCGATCCACTTCACCTTCGCCTTCGGCCTGTTGTCAAACCTCGGTGACTATTTCGGAATCGCGACAGGAGGCGACAAGACTTTCCTCGCCTGGCCCGACGCCAGGAACGGCTTCGCCGATGTCTTCTTCGCCGCGGTGGGGAACGACGGGGACTGACCTCCGACCTGTTATGATGTGCCGGGTCGATCGCGTGCTGACGCCGCAGTAAAAGAAAACGTTGAAATCTTGGAAGACTGACTCACATGGGAAGCGTTTGGCGGAATTTGCGCTATGCGGCGCGGCAGTTGATGGAGGACAAGGCGTTTTCCATCGCCGCAATCCTCACCCTGGCCCTCGGCATCGGCGCCACGATCACCATTTTCACCGTGGTGAACGCCGTGCTTCTGAACCGGGTTCCTTATCGGGCGCCGGAGCGCTTGGTGATTCTCCAGGGCAAGCTGAGCGACAAGAGCGTGGCACAGGCGGTGTCCCTCTCGCAGACGGACGTGGCGGACTGGCGCGAGCAGAGCACGGTCTTTTCGAGCATGTCGGTCTGGGGCAGCCTCGCCTTCAACCTCGAGCAGGGTGACAAGTCCCAGCGGCTGTCGGCCGAGCTGGTCAACCAGAGCTATCTCTCGCTGCTCGGGCTGCAACCCGCGCTGGGCCGCTTTTTCACTCCCGAGGAGGACGCGAAGCCCCTGGAACGGTATGTTGTCGTCCTCGGCTACGATCTCTGGCGGCACAGCTTTGGCGCCGATCCGGCGATCCTGGGCCGTACGCTGCGGTTCAACGGCATGAGCTATCAGGTTGTCGGGGTCGGACCGCAAGGCTTTCACGGCCTGTCGGATCGCGCCGATCTCTGGGTGCCGTCGATGCTGCCCCCGGTCCGCTCGTTCATCACCTCGCGGGGTCTGCGCTGGGCGCTGGGGGTCGCCCGCCTCAAGCCGGGTGTCAGCCTGCGCCAGGCTCAGGAGCAGATGAACGGCATCACCGCCGCTCTCGATCAGGCGAACCCCGATACGAATCGCGGGCTGAGCGCGACGATGACACCGATCAAGGAGTTCTTCCTCGGCTCGGCGCGCGGGGGATTGCTGATCCTGACCGTCGGCGCCGCTCTCCTGCTTCTCATCGCGTGTATCAACGTTGCGAACCTTCTGCTGACCCGGGCGGCGGCCCGGCAGCGCGCCTGGAGCATCCGGATCATGCTGGGCGCCAGCCGCCCGCGCCTGATCGGCCAGATGTTGACCGAGAGCATCCTGCTCTCTCTCATCGGTGCCGCTGCCGGGTTCCTCCTGGCGCTGTGGGCCACCCGTTCGTTGATCGCCGTCAGCGGCATCAGTTTTCCGAGCTTCGTCCACATCGGCGTGACGCCGGAGGTGATCCTGGTGACCGCCGGCCTGGCCTTGGTCTGCGGCGTGGCGTTCGGCCTGGCTCCGATCTGGGCGAGCTTCCGGACCCGCCTGTCCGAGAGTCTCGGCCGCAACGAAAAGCTCCCGCCGGGCCGCAACTGGCACCGGTTCCAGAACATCCTGGTCATCGCTCAGGTGGCATTGGCCCTCACGCTCTCGGTCGACTCCCTCCTGATGGCCAAGAGCTTTCGCAAAATGATCAGCGAAGACCTCGGGTTCCGCCCGCAGAACCTGCTGACCTACCGGATGGACATGCGTGGGCCGAAGTATGACGACGAGAAGTTCGTCACCAAGCTGTTGGGCCAGGAGTACCTGCCCCGGATCACCGGGGTGCCCGGAGTCGGGCAGGTGGCGATGTCGGATCCGACGGTACCGACCGACGACATCGTGGAACGGCTCATCACCATCGAGGACCACGACAGCGACTCGGCCACCGGCACCTATCCGGCCATGGTGCACGCGGTCAGCCCGCGTTATTTCGAAATCCTGGGGATACCGATCACCAACGGCCGCCCCTTCGACGAGCATGACACGGATTCCTTCGCCGTCATCGTCAGCCAGTCGATGGCACGCCAGCAGTGGCCCGGTCAGAATCCCATTGGCAAGCGTCTCAAGCTCGGCGCGCGCGTCGGCGGCCAGCCGGTGCGGCCGTGGCTCACTGTCGTGGGAGTCGCCGCCGAAGTCCGCTACCAGGGGTATGACGAGGCCCCGCCGCCGGCTCCCGACATGTACGTATCTCTTTTACAGTTCATTTTTCGCCCGCCGTTGACGGTCAACTTCCTGGTGCGGGCGCAGCCGGGAGTTTCGACGGCGCAGTTGCGAAGGGCTTTGCATCTGCAAATGACGGCCATCGATCCCGAGGTGCCGGACTACGACGTGGCCACCATGGAGGAGCGGCTTGCCGTACAGACGCAACAGCAGAGATTCCAGCTCATCCTGATCAATATCTTTGCCGTCCTGGCGCTGATCCTGGCGGCCATCGGCATCTACGGCGTCATCTCCTACGGCGTGGCGCAGAGGAGGGCCGAGATCGCGGTGCGCATGTCGCTGGGAGCCGATCGCGGCGCCATCTTCCGGATGGTGGTGATCCGCGGCGCCTTGCTGACCGCCGTGGGGCTCGTCTTGGGACTGGTGGGCGTCTTCTCCTTGAGCCCGTTGCTGATCAGCCTGCTGTACAAGACCAGCATCCTGGATCCGCTCATCCTGATCGGCGCGTGCCTCGGCCTTTTCGCCATAACGCTCATGGCGAATTACATGCCGGCGCGCCGAGCCGCCGCCTTGGACCCCATGGTGGGTCTGCGCTAGGATAAGCTATGGTAGATTCGTCGACCCTCGCCGGCATTCTGCGAGATCGGGCTCGCTTGACCCCGGATCGGCCAGCCTACCTTTTCCTGACCGATGGAGAGATCGAATCAGCAAGCCTGACCTGGGCTGAGCTCGATCGCCGCGCGCGCTCCCAGGCATCGGCATTGCGGCGGGAAGCCTCGGCGGGGGATCGCGCCCTGTTGCTCTACCCGCCGGGTCTCGACTTCATCGTCGCTTTTTTCGCCTGCCTGTACGCCCGGGTGGTGGCGGTGCCGGCCTACCCGCCCCGGCCGCGGCGGGATCAGCCGCGGCTGCGGGCCATCGTCCAGGACGCCGAGCCCAAAGTGGTGCTGACGACGCATGCGCTGCTCGCCGGCTCCGAGGAGATCCTGAAACGGGAGCCTTCCTTGCGGGCGCCCCGCTGGTTGGGGATGGACTTGACGACGGGCTTGACGGCGGGCCTCGAAGCGGTCGCGGAGCCGGACGGGCAGCCCGAGCCGGGCGCTCCGGCGTTCCTCCAGTACACCTCGGGCTCGACCGCGCTGCCCAAGGGAGTGGTCGTCAGCCATGCCGGCCTGCTGCACAACGAGCGGATGATCGGGGAGGCTTTCGGTCTCGACGAGAACGCGGTCGTGGTGGGCTGGCTGCCGCTGTACCACGACATGGG
>DATARD010000241.1:0-15207 GCA_036264355.1 Thermoanaerobaculia bacterium | reverse complement strand
TGGACCCTGTCGCCATGGCTCGCACTCGAGAACATCCTCTCCTACGATTTTTCCTTGCGGAGGCACCTGATCCCAATAGAAAAAGACCCCTGCTTCCCGAGCGCGCGGGGCTCAAATGGGCGGCTTAAACGATCACGGATGATGTATAGTTCTCCTTCCTGTCGGTTGGGAGACCCACTCCTCTCCACTCCTTGGTGATAGGCCGCAAGCCATCATCAACGAACAGGTTCTTAAGCATAGTGACCTACTTGTGGCTGTCTTCTGGACTCGACTTGGCACAGCCACAGGCCAGGCACCGAGTGGGACTGTCGAGGAAATTGAAAGTCACATAAGTTTGGGCAGGCCGGCAATGATTTATTTTTCCTCTGCCCCCGTGATACCCGACAGCGTAGACTTCGAGCAGTTCCATGCGCTTCAGAAATTCAAGAGTGAGATTAGCTCGCGCGGTCTTTTTGAATCCTACGAGTCTCTATCGGAATTTAAGGAGAAATTTTCTCGGCAACTAGCCCAAGTCCTCAACACACACGACTACTTCAAGGAACACAGCAGAGGAGAGGGGCCAATAGCAACCTCAGGCGCCACCCCCACCGTCATGGGCCCGGATCCAATCTCGAAACCCCAAGCTAAAGGCGACCCTCTTAGCAGGGTAATCGAAAAAAAAACGACTCTTTTCTCTCAGATTAGCCCTGACGCGGCAGAACTGCTGACTGAGGCGGCGAGAGATGAGGATGGTTTAATCCTTAGAATCGATACCTTTGGCGGTCTTGAGATCTCAACGAACGGCAGAGATTTCGTTGATGACAAGAGCGCGAGAGTGGAAGCCCGATGGGAGGAGGCGCTCAGGGAGCTGAGCAAGAAAGGCTTAATTCTAGATAAGGGTAACAAGGGCGAAGTATTCGGTCTTACGAAGCTTGGCTACCAAGTCGCAGATTCGCTCAGGGAGTAAGCAGGAACGAGTGTGGTGAAGAGGCGGCGACCCCAGCCGATCAAGCGGAGAGGGGAGTAGAAAGAAGAGTGATCCGATTCGCCGATGAAGCAGTCTTCCTCTCTCCGACAGACCGGACGGCACTTCATCAGCGGAAATCGGGCGAACGATCAGACCGCCGCGCGTCAGCCGCCGACAAACGGCAAGGCGTGGGGGAAGCTCCCGGCAGGGAGCTACAAGTCACTGCAGGTATACTCACCCCGAGAGGTAACCCTCCATGACAGAGATCGAGATCAAGGCACTTGAGATGGTCCGGCGCATTCGCGACGGGCATTATGAGAGGCTCAAAGACAAATCGCCCGAGGAGATTTTGAGATTCTACCGGGAGGAAGCCGCCGCAGCCAACGCCGAGGTACAGCGGTTCCTGGCGAAAAAGCGGCCGGCCGTGCGGCAGGGCTGATTCTCGGCCGTTCTTGATCCAGTGCGTTCTGGTGGCTGTAGACGCGGGCGGCCTTTCCTCAGGAATCGGCAGGGAGCAGGAGGAACGGCCTGCCATCGCGAGAGACCACGGCCCGGAAGTCGCGTTCGTCAACCGTTAGAATCCTGAGGACGTTCAGCCGCTCTGACCGGGACGACGATCGGCCCACGCTCCCTCTCCAGGACCTCCCGGACCGCTGTGTGATGGAGATCATCCGCATCGTACAGCGCATACAGCGCCCCGGTGTCGGCAATGATGGTCACCGGCGTTCCCGGGCCGAAGCGCGCAGAAGCTCTTCGGCTCTTTCCGAGACGTCCGAGCGGCCACTGTGATACGCACCGATCCCCCGAATGGTCGCGGAGGAGCTGCGGGCGGAGTACACCGCCAGAGCCTCGCGAATCACGTCGCCAGGGGGCCGGTCCTCTTCCCGTGCGAGCCGCTCCAGCATTTCGGCCGTCTCAGCCTCGAGCTCCAGAGTCGTTTTCATCATCGTGCCCTCTCGGGGCATGATCTCACAGCCTTCATCTGCGGCCAACGCCGAGGTGCCCGCACTTGAGCAGTGCCAGGGGAAGCGGGCGACGCTGCTACAATCCACCCCCGATGGAGCCCGCCGGCCTTGACCGTCTCCCCCTGACCCGCCAAGCGATTGAAGAGGGCATCCGCGCCGGCTTTCACCTTGGCGCCCAGATCTACGTCTCGCAGCGCGGCGAGCCGGTGGCGGATGGCGCCGTCGGCGAGGACCGGCCCGGCGTGCCGCTCAGCCGCGATCATCTGATGCTGTGGCAGTCGACCGGCAAACCGGTGGGCGCGGTGGCGATCGGCCAGCTCTGGGAGCGCGGACGGCTGGAGATCGACGATCCGGTGGCGCAGCACATCCCCGAGTTCGCGGCGCACGGCAAGGACGGGATCACCATCCGCCACCTGCTGACCCACACCGCCGGCATCCGCGTGCTCGACGTCGGCTGGCCGCGCGACTCGTGGGATCAGATCATCGCGCGCATCTGCGCCATGAAGCCGGAGCCCCGCTGGACGCCCGGCGAGAAGGCCGGCTATCACACCGTCTCGAGCTGGTTCATCCTCGGCGAGATCGTCCGCCGCACCGACGGCCGGACGTACGACCGCTACGTGCGCGAGGAGATCTTCGGTCCGCTCGGCATGCGCGACTGCTGGGTGGGCATGCCGCAGGACCGCTATCTCGCCTACCACCAGGCCAAACGGCTCGGCTCGATGTGGAACACCGAGAAGCCCGGCGCGCCCCGCCACGAGTGGGACACGCCGGAACGCTGCACCACGGTCAACCCGGGCGGCAACGGATTCGGGCCGATGCACGAGCTCGGACGCTTCTACGAGATGCTGCTCGGCCGCGGCTCGTTCCTCGGCCGCCGCATCCTCCTGCCGCAGACCGTCGAGACCTTCACCTCCCGCCAGCGCGAAGGGATCATCGACGCCACGTTCCTCCACATTCTCGACTGGGGGCTCGGCTTCATCATCGACTCGAAGCGCTACGGCCCGGACACCGTGCCCTACGGCTATGGCCACTTCGCGTCGGACCGCACCTTCGGGCACAGCGGCTACCGCTCCTCCACCGCGCTCGGCGATCCCGAGCATGGTCTCGCCGTCGCGCTCGCCTTCAACGGCACGCCGAGCAACGAGAATCACGAGCGCCGCATCCGCGCGGTGCTCGACGCGATCTACCGCGATCTCGGCCTGGACTAACGCAAGAAGAAACTCAACCCCTTCCAGATCCACCAGATCCCGACCAGGCGGAAGATCCAGAGCAGGATCCGGACGCCGAGCAGAAAAAAATTGTGGATCGGGAACGGCACGGCAATCGCCGATTTCGGACGCACGAAGAGATAGCCGAGCGCCGCGATATTCACCGTGATCCCGACGGCGAGTTGGAAGAGCGCGGTCGCGGCGTCCAGCCGGACCGTGCGGCCGGCGGCGGTGGCGGCGAGCGCGGCGAGCAGAAGAAGAAGCGGAAGGAAGATGCCGATGCGGAGCGGCCAACGCGCGCTGGCGAGGAAGGTGAAAAAACGCGCCGCGGGATCGCGATGGGCGGCACAGCAGCGCGCGGAGAGGACGTCCTTCCCCGCTTCGAGCTCCAAGAGCTCCGTGCCCGGCGCGAGGCCCGTGCTGTCCGCCCGCGGCAGCACCCGGTTGCACCACACGCACTTCCACGGCAGCACCCGCTGCATGTACGGCCGCGCCAGGCGACGGTGGCCGATCATCAGCACCACGCCGGCCACCAGGCTCAACGCAATCGGCGCCGGATGACGTACAAAGAGGACGAGGACGAGCGGGATGAACAGGAACAGGAGCACGCCGGCCACCGTGAGGCGGACCGGGCTCGGGCCGGACGCGCCGGGCGGAGCGGCTGGGGTCGCGGGGTCCATGACCGGGCCATCATAGAATGAGGCCGATCCGAATGATGCCGATCCAATCGGGACGGAGGGACGGATGCAAGAGGTGCGGCAGGCCGCAGAGACGGTGATCCAGCAGCTCGAACGGGCGATCTACGGCAAGCGCCCGATCCTTCATCTCGTCCTTACATGCCTGCTGGCGGACGGCCATCTCCTCTTGGAAGACGTGCCGGGGACGGCCAAGACGCTGCTCGCCAAGGCGCTCGCCCGCACCCTCGGCGGCACCTTCCGCCGCTTGCAGTGCACCCCTGACCTGCTGCCGGGAGATGTCACCGGCTCCAGCGTGTTCAATCAGAAGAGCGGCGAGTTCCAGTTCCTCCCCGGCCCGGTGTTCACCCAGATCCTCCTCGCCGACGAGGTCAACCGCGCGACGCCGCGCGCCCAGGCGGCTCTCCTGGAGTGCATGGCCGAGCGGCAGGTGAGCGTCGAGAACCGCACCTACGCCCTCAAACGGCCGTTCTTCGTCATCGCCACCCAGAACCCGGTCGAGCACGAAGGGACGTTCGCGCTTCCTGAAGCGCAGCTCGACCGCTTCCTGATGCGCCTCGCGCTCGGCTATCCGTCGCCGGAAGCGGAAGACCAGATGCTGGTGCGCGGTGAGAAGGCGACGCCGCTCGACGAGGTGCAGCAGGTGCTCAGCCTCGAAGCCCTCGGCCAGCTCCAGGACCGCATCCGCGAGGTGCACGTGCATCCGGAGGTGCGGCGCTACATCATCAACGTCTGTTCCGCGACCCGCACCGCGAAGGACCTCGTCCTCGGAGCCGGTCCGCGCGCCACCCAGGGGCTCTACCGCGCCTGCCAGGCCTTCGCCGCGATCTCCGGCCGCGCCTTCGTCCTCCCCGACGACATCAAGCGGCTGATCCCCGCCATCCTCTATCACCGCGTGATCCTCGGCGCCGAGGGGAGGCTCAGCCGGCGGACCGTGAATCAGGCGGTGGATCAGGCGGTCGGCTCGGTCTCGGTGCCGATCGTCAGCCCGCGGCCATGAGCGATCCTCTCGATCCGAGAGCCGAAGTTCGCGCCGCCCGCCACGCGCTCGCGATTCGCTGGGGCGCGCTGGCCGCCGGCATCCTGCTCCTCCTGTCGCTCTTCTCCGCCGGCTTCTTCCTCTACGCCGCCCTGGTCGTCGGCGGTCTCCTCCTCGCCGCCGTCGCCGTGGCCTCCGCGAGCCGGGCCGGCATCGCGGTCCGCCGCCGGCTCGACCGCACCGAAATCGAGATGGGCGAAGCAGTCGACGCGTCGGTCTCGCTGCACAACGCCAAGGGCCTGCCGGCGCCGTGGATCTTCTGGCGCGATCAGATCGAAACGGGGATCGACGTCGAAGGGGAGACCTGCGCCTTCGAAACCCTGCCGGCGCGCGGCGAGGCGCTCCTCACCTACCGCCTGCACAGCACGCGGCGCGGACTCTTCCGGATCGGCCCGGCGGTGGTCGAAGCGAGCGGCCCGTTCGGTCTCGTCCGCCGTTTCCGCGTCGAGCCCGACGTCCGCTTCCTCACCGTCTACCCGCGCACCGTCGCGCTGGGACAAGGCTGGCCGCTCGGCCATCAGCCGATCCACCAGGTACCGCGGCGGCGCAGCCTGTTCGAAGATCCGTCGCGCTTCCTGGGAGTCCGCCCCTTCCGTCCCGGCGACGGCCTGCGGCGCATCCACTGGCGGGCCACGGCGCGCTCCGGAGAGTTGCAGGTGAAAGTCTTCGAGCCGGCCGTCCTCGCCGGAGCCCTGATCGCCGTCGAGATGGGGAGCGCCGCCTATCCGAATCTCAAAGAAGGAGAGCCGGAAGGTGATCTCCGCGTCGAAGCCGTGATCACTGCGGCCGCCTCGCTCGCGGACTTCGTGCTCGCGGGAGGACAGCAGGCCGCGCTCCTCTCGAACGGCGCCGACGCCGCGGAGCGCTATCCCGAAGACTGGTCCGGCGGCACCTTCCGCCGCCTCGACGAATTCAACCGCGCGCTGGCCACGGGTGAAACGAGACGACGGATCACCGGCCACCGTCCCGTCGAAGTGGAACGCGGCAAAGGAGCCTGGCAGCGCGAGCGTCTGCGCTCCGCCCTCGCCCGTCTCACCCCGGCGCCGGCGATGCCCCTCGCCGAGCTGTTGACCCTGGAAATCCCCCGCCTCCCCCGCTCGCTCGTGCTGATGATCGTCACCCCCGACGCCAACCCAGCCCTCGGAGCCGCACTCGAAAGTCTCCACCGCTCAGGGATCGAAACCGGCGTCGTCTGGGTCCGCCCGGAAGAAGACTCTCGAGATCGGGACGAGCCGGCCGCCGGTCTGCCCGAAGGAGTGCCGGTCTGGGCCATCCGCGGCGACGCGGACCTCGAGCTGCTCGGGAGCGCACGGCTGTGACCGCCGACCAGGAAGGACCGGTGACCCTCTTCACCCGGCACGTCGTCGTGCCGGCGGCGATCATCGCCATGGTCACCGCCTTCCTCTTCTATCTCCTCGAGCTGCGCTCGGTGTTCCTGGAAGGAGGAGCCGGCTTCAAGCAGGTCGGCCTCTGCTTCTCGGTGGCCACCGTGCTCATCGCCCGCTACGGCCGGGTGAGCGGAACCGACGACAGCCAGAGCGGCTACACGGCGGCGCTGGCCCTCGCAACCCTGCTCTTCATGCTCACCCGGTCGAGCGGGGCGAGCTTCGTGCCGAACGTCCTGATCATCCTCGCCGTCTGGCGCTTCGCGACCAGCGTCACGCGAGCCCTCAGCCTGGAAGGCGAGCTCGATCCGCGTCCGAAAGAGCACCGCCTCTACGGCCTGGAGCGCCTCCGCTTCGAAGCCTTCCGTCGCCGGCAACAGCTCGAAAAACCTCTCGCCTGGGGGACTAGACGGACTCCCACGCAGAAGCCGGACGCGCACGGCAATCCGGTCGCCGCCGTCGCCCGCCTCGCCGCCCTGGCGCTGCTGGGATTCGCGATCGGCGAGCCGTTCCTCCTGCGAGCCGCCCCCGAAGTGGCCGAGCGCGCCCTCGCCGACGTCATCGTCTTCCTCTTCGCAACCGGCCTCGTCCTCGCCGCCGGCTCCGCGGCCGGCACCCTGCGCCACACCCTCCGCCAGGGAGGCCGCGTCTCCCCCGGAGTCCTCCCCACCCGCCTCGCCCTCGCCGCCCTCCTCGCCGTCGCCGTCCTCGCCGCCGCCCTGGCGATTCCGGGAGTTCACTTCAAAGGCCAGGGCCGCCTCCGCTCGACCAACCTACCCGGAAAAACCGGTCCCGGCGAAAATCAAACCGATGGGCGTCGCTCCTCGAACGCGAAATCCGACACCCCCGACGCGCAACCCCGAGGAAGCCGCACCGCTCCGCGGCAGCAACCGGACCCGGACGCCGAAGATGACAGCGGGGAGACTGCACAAGCCGCGGAGACTCTGGTCAACGCCTTGAGCAGCCTCGGCAAGCTGCTGCGCATCCCGCTCCTCCTCGGCATCCCCATCCTCGTCCTCCTCGCACTGCTCCGGCTCGGCCCGCTCCTCCCGTCCTGGAGCGATCTGATGGCGCGTCTCCGCACCTGGCTCAGCCGTTTCCTGCCCAAAAGGAAACCGCGGCCGGCGCCGGTTATCGATCCCTTCGCCGATCTCGGCAGCCTCGCCGCCCTGCCACCGCACGAAGCCATCCTCGCCGCCTACGCACGTCTCCTCGCCGCACTGAACCAGGCCGGACATCCACGGCCCGAACGGACGACGCCCTACGAGCACTTGGCCGCGCTGCCTGCCCGGCTGAAACCGCTGGCAGCCCCGGCCCGGCGGGTGACGGATATCTACGTCGTGACGGCCTACGGAAACGGAAAGCCGACACCGGCAGATCGGGAGCAGGCTGTCGGCGCGCTTGTGGAGATTCAGGGGCTGTTGCGGGAGCGGGCAGCCTGACTCGGTTCAGCCACATCACCGCGTTCTTCTACGACAACGCAGCAACCCTCCTTGAATGGGCGGCAAAGCTCCCGTTCCTTGCTGCGTTGATCAAGCACAACGCAGCAAATCCCCTATCATTCGCAGCAACATTGATGGCCCCCACCTGGACGGAGAAGAACAACGGGTCATTGCCCCGATACAGCGCAGCGATGTAAGCTTACCCAGCAGCAATGTCGACTTCCATCGCAGCGATGCTCTGGAACAACGCGGCAATAAATGGCGACAGAACGGCGATGTCGCCATGCACCGCAGCGATGCTCCGAAGCAACGCGGCAATATACAGCGACAAAGCAGCGATGCTTAATTGCACAGCAGCAATCCACAGAGACCTTGCTGCGCCGTATCGTTGCACTGACTCACCCTACCGCTACTGCGGCTCGGCAGGTCGATACCTTGCTGCGAATTGGCACTCCGAAGAGCCGGCCGAGGCGGACAGCCAAACAGCGTAGCGCTTCAACGCAGCAAACTGAAGGTACTTTGCCGCGGTGCTCCAGTACAATGCAGCAATGTAGCGTTATTCTTCAAGAGACGAGGAGACAGAGACCCATGGAAGGTAAACTCTCGATCGCCGAGATGTTGTCGCGACTGGAAGCGCAGATCACGTTGCACCGCGACAAGCAGGCGCACCACGCAGAACAGAAGTCCTATCACGAGGCGGAAGAGGCGCGGCACTCGGCCGAGCTCGCGCGGCTGTCGCAACACCACGCAGCCTTCAAGGCCGCGGCTGCCGAGATCGAAGCGGTCCTCCCGCTGGATCCCGCTCCCGGAAAAACCGAGAAAACACCCGCGCTCGACGCGGACCTCGGCCGGAAACCCAAGAAAAGCCATGCGCTCAGCCGGGTCGTCGCCGCGTGGCCGGAGGGAGTGCCGTTCGGTGCCTCCGAAGTGGTGGCCTCCGCCAATCAACGCTTCGCGGGAAAGCTCAGCCTCACCCCCCGCGACGCGGCAAGCTACCTCCGCCGGCGCGCGCTCGGCGGAAGCCTCGAGATCGTCCGCGAGGGCAAGCCGTTCCACGAGACGCTGTATCGGAAGGCTGGCGGCTGACTCGCTCGAACACGGAGTGTATCGTGCAGCATCTCTTGAGCCCAGAACGTGCCTCGGACCTCTTGAACCTTGTCCCGGAGGGACTATGGCACGTAGCCCAGGGATTTATCCCTGGGATTCGGGGCGGCGTAGCCTTTCCCACCCCGGGCTGAAGCCCGGGGCTACGTACCTGCGCCCACAAGGGGCGAGATGAGGGAATACCAAGTCGGCGCCGTGCTCCGCGCCTTCCGCCCACCCGGGAGGGGGCAAGCCCTCCCCTACTTTGGGTTTGCGCCTGGACTCAAGTAACGCCTTGGGGCAAGCCCCTCCTCTGCGGGAGAAACCACGCTACTCCGCCTGCGCCACCTTCACCACCGCCACCGACTTCCCCTTGATGTAATCCCGGTTCATCCGGGCGATGAAGTCGATGGAGATCCCCTTCGGGCAGACGGCTTCGCATTCGGCGTAGTTCGAGCAGGCACCAAAACCTTGCGCTTCCATGGCTTCGACCATGGAGACGGCGCGCTGGGCGCTTTCCTGCTTGCCCTGCGGGAGCATGTTGAGGTGCGAGACCTTCGCGGAGGTGAAGAGCTGCGCCGCACCGTTCGGGCACTGGGCGACGCAGGCGCCGCAGCCGATGCATTCGGCGGCTTCGAAGGCGCGGTCGGCGAGGGGTTTGGGGATGGGAGTGAGATTGGCTTCGGGGGCGCTGCCGGTCGAGACCGTGATGTAGCCGCCCGATTGGACGATGCGGTCGAAGGCTCCGCGGTTGACCATCAGGTCTTTGAGCACCGGGAAGGCCTTCGAGCGCCAGGGCTCCAGGTAGAGCGTGTCGCCGTTCTTGAAGTGGCGCATGTGGAGCTGGCAGACGGTGGTGCGCGACTGCGGACCGTGCGCTTCGCCGTTGATCATGAAGCCGCAGGAGCCGCAGATCCCTTCGCGGCAGTCGTGGTCGAAGGTGACGGGGTCGTCGCCCTTCTCGATGAGCTGCTGGTTCAGGACGTCCAGCATCTCCAGGAACGAGCTGTGCTCGTTGACCCCCTTGGCCTCGTATCGTTCCATGCGCCCGGGCTGGTCCGGACCGGCCTGGCGCCAGATGTAGAGCGTGAGATCCATTACTTGTAGCTCCTCTGCGACGGCTTCACTTCCTCGAATTCGAGCGGCTCTTTGTGCAGCGCCGGCGTCTGCCCCGGCCCGGTGTACTCCCAGGCGGCGACGTAGGAGTACTCCTCGTCGTTGCGCTTCGCCTCGCCGTCTGGCGTCTGGTACTCCTCGCGCAGGTGGCCTCCCGCCGACTCGTTGCGGTCGAGCGCGTCGCGGCACATCAGCTCGGCGAGCTCGAAGTAGTCCGCCAGGCGGCCGGCCTTCTCCAGCTCCTGGTTGATGCGGGCCCCCCCCGAATCACCGGCCGGAATCCGCAGGTCGTGCCAGAACTGCTCGCGGAGCGCCGGGATGAGCTGCAGCGCCTTTTGCAGCCCTTCGGCGGTGCGGGCGATGCCGCAGTACTCCCAGACGAGGCGGCCGAGCTCGCGGTGGATGGAGTCGACGGTCCGCTTGCCATTGATCGACAGCAGCTTCTGGACCCCCGTCTCGACCTCTCCCTGCGCGGCGCGGAAGGCGTCCGTGTCGGTCGACACCGGCTTGTTGAGGAAGCTCGCCAGGTAGTCGGCCAGGGTGTAGGGGATCACGAAGTAGCCGTCGGCGAGCCCCTGCATCAGCGCACTCGCGCCGAGCCGGTTGGCGCCGTGGTCCGAGAAGTTCGCCTCGCCGAGGACGAAGAGGCCGGGGACGGTGCTCATCAGGTCGTAGTCCACCCACAGGCCGCCCATGGTGTAGTGCGGCGCCGGGTAGATGCGCATCGGGGCCTTGTACGGGTCTTCGCCGGTGATCTTCTCGTACATCTCGAAGAGGTTGCCGTAGCGCTCCTCGATCGTCGGCTTGCCGAGCCGCTTGATGGCGTCCGAGAAATCCAGATAGACACCGTTCTTCTGCGGCCCCACGCCGCGCCCTTCGTCGACCACCGACTTGGCGTTGCGTGCCGCGACGTCGCGCGGGACCAGGTTGCCGAAGGCCGGATACTTGGTCTCCAGGTAGTAGTCGCGGTCCTTGTCCGGGATCTGGTCCGGCGAGCGGGTGTCTTTCGTATCCTTCGGCACCCAGATCCGGCCGTCGTTGCGCAGCGATTCGCTCATCAGGGTGAGCTTCGACTGATAGTCGCCGGAGGCCGGGATGCAGGTCGGATGGATCTGCGTGAAGCACGGATTGGCGAAGAGGGCGCCGCGCTTGTGCGCCCGCCAGGCGGCGGTGACGTTCGAGCCCTTGGCGTTGGTCGACAGGTAGTAGACGTTGCTGTAGCCGCCGGTGCAGAGGAGCACGGCGTGGCCGGCGTGGCGCTCGATGGCGCCGGTCACCAGGTTGCGGGTGATGATGCCGACCGCGCGACCGTTCTCGACCACCAGGTCGAGCATCTCGGTGCGCGGGAACATGGCGACGGTTTTGGCGTCGATCTGCCGGCAGAGGGCCTGGTAGGCGCCGAGCAGGAGCTGCTGCCCGGTCTGGCCGCGGGCGTAGAAGGTGCGCGCCACCTGGGCGCTGCCGAAGGAGCGGTTGTCGAGCAGGCCGCCGTACTCGCGCGCGAACGGGACGCCCTGCGCCACGCACTGGTCGATGATGTTGACCGACACCTCGGCGAGGCGGTGGACGTTGGCCTCGCGGGAGCGGAAGTCGCCGCCCTTGACCGTGTCGTAGAACAGCCGGTAGATGCTGTCGCCGTCGTTGTGGTAGTTCTTCGCCGCGTTGATGCCGCCTTGGGCGGCGATCGAGTGGGCGCGGCGCGGGCTGTCCTGGAAGCAGAAGCACTTGACGTTGTAGCCCAGCTCACCCAGCGAGGCGGCGGCCGAGGCGCCGGCCAGACCCGAGCCCACGACGAGGACGGTGAACTTCCTCTTGTTGTTCGGGTTGACCAGCCGCAGATGGTTCTTGTAGTCAGTCCACTTGGAGTCCAGCGGACCGGATGGAACCTTGCTTTCGAGCTTCATGAAGGTCAGCTCCCAGCGTTAGCGAACGAGGCCGGAGAACACGGCCAGCGGGAAAGAGATGTTGCCAAGGGTGATGATCCAGGCGAAGACATGGGCGAAGGCGTTGCGCCAAGAGTTGAACCGCGGATGGTTCCACCCCAGCGACTGGAACATGCTCCACAGCCCATGGTAGAGATGGAACCCGAGGGCCACCTGCGCCACGATGTAGAACAGGGAGACGTACCAGACGCTGAATCCGGTCACCATGTTGGAGCGCACGTCGCCCTCGACGAACGGGCCGCCCGGATGCACCGTGCCGGTGGTCAGATTCAGGATGTGGAAGATGACGAAGAGGAGGATGATCACTCCGCCCCAGCGCATGGTCCGCGCGGCGTAGGTGGTGTGCACCACCTGTTTGTGCTCGTAGCGTTGCGGGCGCGCGTCGCGGTTGAGCATCGTGACCTGCCAGGCGGCCCACATGTGCAGCAGCACCGCCGCGAGCAGCACGAGGCGCGCGATCCACAGGGCAGCGTGCGGCGGCAGGGCGGGAGCTCCCACCTGGCGCAGGAAGGTGCCGTATTCATTGATGTAGGGAACCATCTGCTTCTGGCCGTCGACCACCACCATGTGCGATCCCTCGTACAGATGGAGGTTGCCGATCATGTGGACCAGCACGAAGCCGAAGAGGATGATGCCGGAGACGGCCATCACCGCCTTCTTCCCTACCGCGGATCGATAGACATCGGAGAACCAGGACATTCCTTTTCCTCTCGGGGAGATCTCGAACCCGGCCTATCCCCGACTTATCCTATGCCAAGCCGGCCGGGTTTGTGAAACTCGTCACAAGGTCTCGTCACCCGTTCTTCACACCGCTCCCGCACCACTGCCACTGCCGCTCCCTCCCCGCCGGCGCCGCCGCCGGCGTGGACGCGGCCGGGCCGCCGCGGCTTCCGGCTCGCCGCCGCTCGGCGCCTTGAGCGGAGCCCGCCGCCGCGCCGCCGCCTGCCACTCTTCCAGCGCCTCGCGCCCTTCGCCGGTCGCCTCGACGAGGATCTCGAAGATGAGGAGCGCGTTGTCGAAGTAGGGCTTGCGGGCGAAACGCACGCGGTCGGGGAGCTTCCAGTTGGGCTCGCAGAGGCGCTGGAAGCCGATCAGGGCCTGGGTGATCTGCTGCGATTTGAGGTTCGACACGGTGAAGCGGGAGAGGAACGGCTCGACCTCCTGCTGCACCATGACCTCGAGCGCCGGCCGGGTCATCGGCCGCTTTTGCGCGGCCTCGATCTCGTCGCGGCGGACCATGATCTTGGGCAGCAGGAGGGCGGCGAGGAGGCCGGTGTCCGGCAGCTCGCGGCTCTGCGCCACCATGCGGTCGATCACCGGCAGGATCTGCCCGAAGTCCCCCATGCCGCGCTGGCCGGCGGCGAGCATGGCATACGCTTCGGGGAGCATCACCTCCAGCAGACTGAGCTCCAGCATCCACTGCATCGCGGCGCCGGCGTGGCCGCAGCGCAGGAGCTGGGCGATCTCCTCGGTGACGCGGGCCGGCGACGCCTTGTCGAGCTCCCGGCGGTGGAGATGGATCGCCTCCTGGGTCCGTCCCTCGATCCCGAAGCCGAGACGGCCGGCGAACTCGCAGGCGCGCAGCATGCGGACCGGATCTTCGCGGAAGCGCACCTCCGGATCGCCGATCGCGCGCACCAGCCGCCGTTCGAGGTCGGTGATCCCGCCGCTGTAGTCGATCACCGAATAGTCGGCGATGCTGTAGAACAGGGCGTTGATGGTGAAATCACGGCGGAAGGCGTCCTGCCGCGGCGTGCCATAGGTGTTGTCGCTGGTGATCAGGAGCTCGCCCGGCGCGCCGCGCTGCTCCTCGGGGTCGGGCTCGCGGCGAAAGGTCGACACTTCGACCGTGCTGCCGTCGTGGTAGTAGACGTGGACCAGACGGAACCGCCGGCCGATGATTCTGGAGTTGCTGAAGAGCCGCCGGATCTCGTTCGGCTTGGCGTCCGTCCCGACATCGAAGTCCTTGGGTTTGCGGCCCAGCATCAGGTCGCGCACACTCCCCCCCACCATGTAGGCCTTGTAGCCGGCGTTGTGGAGACGGTACAGGACCTTGAGGGCGTTGGGGTTGATGTCTTTGCGGGAGATCGGGTGCTCGGACCGCGGCACGATCCGCGGTTCCACCTCGTTGGCATCGCTCACAGGGGGATTATAAGGTGACGCACCGGCCCTTCACCTAGAAAAAAAGAGGGCCAGGGCGGGCGGAGGGCTTAAAACCCGCCCCGGCACCGGAGGGAGAGGAGCTTGGCTTGCAGGGTCGTGGTCGCGAGGATGGCCAGGTTCGGAAGCTGTTCGTGCTGGCTGTTCGTGGTCATCTGCGTCTCGTCCCCGTTCGTTTTTCCATGGAATCCACGATCCGTGCCAGCCCTTCCAGCCGCCTTCTTCCGCTTTGTTTCCAAGGGCTTGGAGAGAACAGAGCAGCAGGACGGCGGAAGGACGTCCACTGCGGTGGACAGGCCAGGCGACGGCGGCGGCCTCTAGTGAGGACAGCCGGCATCTCCGCTATGCTAGCCGCCGTGTCCCCCGCCCCCGGACCGGCCCTCGAAGCCGTCGATGTCGCAAAGGTCTATTCAGGAGGCACGACCGCTCTGGCCGGTGTGTCGCTCGCCGTGGAGCCCGGAGAGACGGTGGCGCTGGTCGGCGAGAGCGGCTGCGGCAAGACGACCCTGCTGCGCACCTTCAACCGTCTGGTCGAGCCGTCCTCCGGAGAGGTCCGCGTCGAAGGGAGCCCGGTCGCCGGCGCCGATCCGATCGCTCTCCGCCGCCGCATCGGCTACGTGCCGCAGGACGGCGGCCTCCTCCCCCACTGGCGGGTGGACCGAAACGTCGAGCTGGTGCCGCGCCTCCTCGGTTGGGACCGCGACAAAGCCCGAGCCCGTGCGCTGGAGATGCTCGATCTCGTCGGTATGGCGCCCGGAACCTATGCCCGGCGCTATCCCGGAGAGCTCTCCGGAGGCCAGCGCCAGCGCGTCGCCTTCGCGCGAGCTCTCGCCGCCGATCCAGCCATCATCCTGCTCGACGAGCCCTTCGGAGCCCTGGACGCGCTCACCCGCCTGGAGCTGCACCGCCAGTTCCAGACGCTCCAGAAGACGCTGCACAAGACCATGGTCCTGGTCACCCACGATCTCAATGAAGCCTTCCGCCTCGCCGGCCGCATCGGCGTCATGAAAAAAGGACGGCTGCTGCAGATCGGCCCGTCCGAAGAGCTGGTAGAACGGCCGGCGGATGCGTATGTGCGGGAATTGTTGGAGCTGCGCCATGGGTGAGACTTCGCCGCACCGGACCGGCCGCCCGAAAAGCGCCCTCACCCCCGGCCCCTCTCCCATCTCCCTGGCCCCCAGCCCCCGGGAGAGGGGAGACAAGCACAAACGGCTCAGCTTTTCTC
>DATARD010000237.1:0-16136 GCA_036264355.1 Thermoanaerobaculia bacterium | reverse complement strand
TGGACCCTGTCGCCATGGCTCGCACTCGAGAACATCCTCTCCTACGATTTTTCCTTGCGGAGGCACCTGATCCCAATAGAAAAAGACCCCTGCTTCCCGAGCGCGCGGGGCTCAAATGGGCGGCTTAAACGATCACGGATGTAGAGAGCTACATCTCGTCGGTCTGAGGCGGAGCCTCGTTAGGCTATACTAAGAGGTGGACGCGAACGGATGATTCGGATCGACGGTGTCATATGGCTGGAAGAGATTACCGCGAAGCTCTGGTGGAAGCATCGGGTCGGCGAATCGGACGTCATGGAGGTTTTCTCCAACCGGCCCCGCTTCCGTTTTGTCGAGAAGGGGCACCGCGAAGGGGAGAACGTCTATTCGGCGCTCGGACGGACGGATGCAGGACGTTTTCTCATCGTCTTCTTGGTCTTGAAGAGCAGCCGCGAGGCGTCGATCCTGTCGGCGCGAGACATGACACCGCCTGAGAGAAAGCGCTATGAACAAAAATAGAGAATCGATCTCGCAGGGACGCTCCTATCAGGAGATCGGAGACTACTGGGACAAGCACGACCTCGCCGAAGTCTGGGATCAGACTGAGCCGGTAGAGGTCGAAGTCGCGATTCGAACCGAAAAGCGCTACTACCCGGTCGAGAAGTCTCTCTCGGAGAAGCTGAACGCGATGGCTGAAGCTCAAGGTGTGAGCCCGGAGACACTGATCAACCTGTGGGTGCAGGAGAAGACGGGCTCTTCCCACCGCTGAGACCGCTAATCGGCGTGAACATGAACGAGAAGCTTGAACCAAGGCTGATAGCCGACGAAGAGATCGCCCGCATTCGCGAGGCACGTCACCAGATCTCGAAGCAATTCGGGCACGATCCGTCTCGGCTGGTGGCCCATTATATGGAGCTCCAGAAGGAGCACCCAGAAAAATTGGTTCCGGCTCCTCACTCAGAGGTCGCAGGGAAGTAGCGCGAGGTGCAGTTCTCCCAACCCCGACGGGAGGGGGCCTCAAGCCGACGCGGAGAACGGTAAACAGATACGCTCAATGTAGCCTGAAAGCGCAAAGCAGAGGGAAAAGTCCGACTGACGCCTGCTCAACGTCTATGAATTCCGAAAGCGTTTCACTTGTTTCTGGCACACCGCGTCTCTTTGCTGAGCGCAACGCTTCCAAATGGCTTGAGGCGGCTCGCGATGCCCACGGTTTTCTTCGGCCATCCACCAAGTTCTTCCAATACGCTCAGCTTCTTCAGCGGCCCTGCACTCTGGTGCTCGCACCTCCCTGGATTGGCAAGACATTCACAGCCCAACAGATTTTCTATGACCTTCAACGGCGCAATGAAGGAGAGCGCGCGATCTCAAAGTGGTCTCCAGAGCTCACCGACCTCGAGGTTCGGTTTAAAGAGCCATCTTGGTTGGGTGAATGGAAGGAAGGCAAAGGACTCGCTATCTGGATTATCGACGCCCTGGATGAAGGTCAGCGGCGGGATCAGGGCCTCTGCCCCTTGCTTCTAACGTTGCTGAGACAACTCTCGTCTGACCAGAGGCAGCGGTTAAGACTTCTCCTCTTTGCTCGGGAAACAGACCTAAGAGAGGTTGCTCCAGATTTCAAAGAACAACTGCGCACAACCTTCAGGGACGGTTTTTTCATCGCCGAACTGTTGCCCCTGGATGCTGAAAACGCAAAAGAAGTCGTCGAAGCGAAGGGCCTTGGAGAAGAGGACTGGGAGCGAGTTTTACGTCTCATCAAGCGTAACCACCTCCAGGCTGTTTCGGGGTATCCGGCGGCCTTGTTGTTTCTTGCCGGTCAGCGCAGCGACGCTGAGCTATCCATGCGGGATGTTTGGAAGGGAGTCTTGCAGGGGCTCCTGGAAGAGCATCACTATCCCTCTCGACCATTTCGGACCGAACTGGAGAGTCGCTTTGCTGCTGCGGCAAGAGTCGCCGCCGTACTGACGCTAGTACACGAGGAGGAGCTCGCAATCTCCGCGAGCAATCACCAGACCAACCTTTCTCAGCTCTTTCCTATCCCCGAGCCAATCTACAACTTGGCCACCCGAGAGGCCGCACGGGAGGCGCTTCGGTCGGGGATGTTCCGTGCGACCGCCGAGGGCAGTCGCTTTCTGCACAAGAACGTGCGGGAATGGATGGCGGCCTTCGGCATGGGGGCTCTGCCTTTGGCGAAGCTGCGGCCGATCCTTCAGGATACCCCGGCCTCCTCTAATACACCGGCAACAATCCGTTCTGAATTCAGCGACCTTGTACAGCTTCTAGGGGCTGTCCATAACTCGCCCGAAGCTCGTGACTGGATCAATGGAGCCTTCGCGATCCCGACCGATCTTTTTGTGCAAAACCTCGATGGCGTCCGGGCCCTCCTTGACCGGCTGGAGCAATTGGCGGTTCGCGGCTGGCGAGCGGGGTGGATCGACGACCCAAGCACTGTCGACCGTTTGGTGGTTCCCAGCCTCGATGAGGAACTGACCGCTCGCCTACAGAACAACGAAAAGGAACCTGCCGCCCGAAGCGCAATCCTCCAAATAGGCGCAGTGCTCGGTCTACCCGAGACATTGGTCGCAGCGGCGGCAATCGTATTCGATGTCTCGCAAGATGAAGGGCTGCGGTCGGCGTGCGCTTTCTCCGTAGCTCGCTGCGAGCGAGTTGAGCTCTTGCGGTCACTGGAGATCTTCGTCGAGAAAGCGATGCCGGCGACGCAGAGTGAGAAGGAAATCGTCTCGGTGTTGCTCGCAGCCTTCGTAGAAAACGGAGTATGGAGTTCTGCTCGCGTATTTCGGTGTATGCCGCGAGGTCCTGCTGATCGCGTGATCAATTTCACGTCAGCCCTACCTTACACTCTTGAGAGATATATGACGGTTGAGGACGCCGATGAGATCGTGTCTAGCCTTTCCGGCCCAGAGATCGAATGTTTGAATGACGCGGTCGAAAAAGCATATCAGGAAGGTGCGCTGGAGGTTGAACCTCGGTGGAAAGTATACGCTAACGCAGCATACGCGCTCATCTCGGCCAATCCGGTGGACTCGAGTCGCCTACGTCAGTTGATATCGTTCGTGCTCAGTCTAGGTATTTACACAGCGCATCACGAGGCGGATCTAATAGCTACTCTAAAAGCGGCATTCGGGTCCTCGGAATCTGGGCGGCGTGAGTTGTTTGCGGCGGCAGTAGATACTGCCAAAGAGGCCCGAGCACATGGTCGGCACGTTTCGTCTTGGCTTCACCTCCTAAAGACCGAGGACCTAGGGTGGCTGGAGGATCGGCTCGAAACAATCGAGGAACCCGGACTCTCGATCGCGCTTTCGTTGAGCGAGCAGACGGGTGATGAGAAAGTTAGGTGGCGGGTCAGGGCGGCGGTCCGGCGGCGTGCCCCTCAGGCTCTGGAAGAGCAGGATAAATTTTCCACGACACAGAGAGAGTGGGAGCAGCAGAACCAGGAGAGGAAGAGTAAGGAGGACACTGCGAGGCGCCGTATCGAGGACATCGATCGTGAACTGCTCGCGATCCAAAATATCGACGCGCAGCGTCGCCTCTGGAACCTTTCTTGGGTGAACTTCTCGGACGGTGCCTTTCGGCCCCGAAACTTGGTCGGGGGCTGGTCAGATCTTCCGCTTGATTTAAAACGGCAAGTACTGGAGGCTATCGAAGACGCGCTCAACACTGTGATACCTACGCCTGTGCCGGAAGGATCGAGTTTTCCTTCTGCGTTGCAGTATGAGGCCCAGGCATTCATTGCGACGCTGAGGTCGAGTCCCGAGCGTTTCCAGTTGACCCAGGAACGGATCCAGCGTTGGCTTCCCGCCGTGCTCAGAGTCTACCATCAGGAGAAGGATGCGTTGCTTGAGGATTGCCTGCGGGCTGCCCAGTTTGCTACAGAGGAGATCTTTTTGGAGGCTGTCGCCCGAGAGCTCCGCGATCAGAAAACATATTCGATCCTGCTCCAGGATCTACCCGCGTCGTTATGGACGGAAAATATTACTCGATGGGTTGTAAGATGCATTGAAGGAACACGGCATGTTGGCGCTCGTCCGCGATTGCTTGAATTATTGGCTTCGAGGAGGCCCGAGGTGGGACTTCGAGTTGCTCGATCCATGCTAAGAGATTTGCCGATGAATCAGATCCTTCGTGCCGCGAAGGAAGGCACGGCTGCGGGAGAACCGGACAGCCTAGGGATGCAGGCTCTCGATATTCTTTTAGCATTGGCTCCCGACGAAGCCTGGCCTCTTGTCGAGGAAGGGGCTGCAGTGGTAGGGCGAGTCTTCTTCGACAAGTTGCGGGGTTTCACCAGTAACGCTAGAGAGGGGTTGCAGGTTCATTGGATGGAGTGGCCCCCCGAGAGGCAAGCGCATCTCGCCCAGCAGTTGTTTGCAGCTTATCCGCCAGAAGATGATCCACACAGCGAGAACGGCTACGTGTCCCCGCCAGACGACAATCGCGGGCTTCGTTGGCGATTGCTCGAATATCTTGCGAATTCTGGTGCGGCCGAGGCGGCCTCGGCACTCGATCGGGCCAAGCAGGCCCACCCGAGAGCACGCAAATTTGTGGAGGAGCTTCAGGCTTCTCGTGAAGCGGGCGCGTTACTGACGGGACCAGTCGTGAATCTGAACAGCCGAGGTATTGATGTTATGGAGGCATGTAGGCTGCTGGACGATGAACACTTTCGTTTGATCCGGAGTGCCGAGGATCTCCTTGAGGTTGTCGTGGAGGCGCTCGGAGAGCTAGGGAAGGATGTTGCTGACGACCATGCGATGCTCTACTGCCCAAGTCCCAGTGGAGCAATGGAAAAACGGCGTCATGAGGCGGCGCTTCAAGCATATGTCCGGCGGCGTCTGCAGGATCGATTACCTGGGAAGATACTTGATCGAGAGACTCAAGTGAAGCTGGGGCGACGGATGGATATCCGGGTAATTGCGCCCGTGGTGGAAAGCCGTGGCGGGCGAATTCCCTTATGCAGCGAGAAATTGGTGCGATTGGTTATCGAGGTCAAGTGGTCTGACAATGGGGATATCAAGCGGGGCGTGTCCACCGGTCTTGCTGGAAAGCTGGGTAACGAATATCTGCTTGCCGAAGGTCTTACTCATGGTATCTTTTTAGTGGGATGGATGGGTAAGCTGGGGACATGGAAGAACACTGTTCCGCACAAACCCAGGGAGAAGAGTGCGTCTGCTTTAGCTGAGGCTCTCGAACGGCAGGCTGTCGACTTTCGCTGTGAGCATCCCGCTATTAATATCCGGCCGATTGTCTGGGATATCAGTCGGGGCGATGAGAAGGACTCGGCCACACGTGGAAAGGGACGACATCCGCGCTCGCTCACGAAGCGCCGCGAAAAAGGACGGGCTCGGCAAAATACCTGATCGCCGGGAGGAAGTTCGGCTTGGGCGGACTACCCCGGAGCCGTTCTCGAAGACCTCGGTGCGTACCCTACGCCACCAGTACCACCCGCCCCGACCGCCCCGGAATCTCACCCAGACTCACATCCCGCACCGGCGCGCTGCCTCTCGCTTCGTCAGCCAGCTCGCTGACCGGGACGGTTTTCAATCCCATGGCGTTGTGGCGGGCGAGGAGGGCCTGGAACAGACTCCGATAGGCCAATCCCTCGGTTTCGGCGTGGACGGTGAGGACTTCGTCGTGGCCAGGGCGATATCTCGCGGTCAGCCGGTCGACATAGTTTTCCGGGGTGATGCCGTCGCGGCCCAGATCTTCGTCCAGGGTGGGAACGGTGGTGGGAATGTCCAAGGTCTTCAAGACGTGGCCGCGGACCCTTGGATAGTAGGGGGGATCGGGACCGCGGGCGATCGAGATGTAATCGAAACCGCAGGCGTCGAGGGCTTCGAAACCGTCTTCGGTGCAGAACCAGGCCGGGGCGGCGAAGACTTTGGGGGGACGGCCGTAGAGGTTGGCGAAGGCTTCGATGCCGCGGCGGAGCTGGGCGTCGATGGCAGGACGGCTCAGACGGTGGAGGCGGTCTTGCCAGAGGACGTGGTCCCAGGCGTGGAGGCCGACTTCATGACCGGCTTTTTCGATCTCCCGCAGCTCCGCGGCGCAGCGGCGGCCGATGCGCGGGGCGGGGAGGAGGGTGCCGTAAAGGGCGGTCTTCCAGCCGTACATCTTGGCAGCGTTGGTGCGCATCATCTTGCGCAGGAAGCCGGGTTTGGTGAAGACGCGGAAGATGGCGCGGCCCGAGTTGTCCGGGCCGAGGGTGAGGAAGAAGGTGGCCCGCACGCCGGCCGCCGCGAGGTCTTCGAGCATCGCCGGCACGCCGTCCCGGGTGCCCCGGTAGGTGTCGACGTCGACCTTCAAGGCGACACGGGACGCGCGGGCTTCGATCACGACTGGCCTTCTCCGGAGGTCACGTTGCCCTTCTCGTAATCCTTCTTGAACCAGTCGATTGTCTTGCGCAGCCCGTCGACCAGGGAGATCGTGGGATCGACGCCGAGGATGGTGCGCATGCGGGTGATGTCCGGCACGCGGCGCGCGATGTCCTCGTACGAAGTGCCGTAGATCTTCTCCTGCGGCACGAACTTGATCTTCGAGCCGGTGCCGGGGAAGGCTTTGATCATCGCCTCGGCGAGCTCGAGAACCGAGGTCTCGGTGTCGTTGCCGATGTTGAAGATCTTGCCCACCGCTTCGGGGCGGAGGCCCGCCTGGATCAGCGCCTTCACGGCGTCGTCGACGTAGGTGAAGGAACGGGTCTGCTTGCCGTCGCCGATCACCGTCAGCTCTTCGCCGCGCAGGAGCTGGCCCATGAAAATGGTGATCACGCGGCCGACGTCGATGCGGTCGAGGCGCGGACCGTAGACGTTGAAGAAGCGCACGATGACGACCGGCAGGCCGAGCTTGCCGTAGGCGAAGCAGAAGTGCTCGCCGACCGCTTTCGAGGTCGAGTAGCACCAGCGGTCGATTTCGGTCGAGCCGAGCAGGCGGTCGCCGTCCTCGCGGAACGGCGCGTCCTTGGACTTGCCGTAGACCTCGGAGGTGGAGGCGAAAACCATTTTCTTGTCGTAGCGGTGCGCGAACTTGAGGACGTTCTGGGTACCGTTCACGTTGACGTTCAGGACGTGGAAGGGATCTTCCACATAATGCTCGACGCCGACCACGGCGGCCAGGTGGTAGACCATGTCGCACTTGGCGATCAGGCTTTCCAAGAGATCGATGTCGAAGATCGAGCCCTTGATGTAGCGGAATTTCGGATTGTCCAGATTGTGCCGCACCTTGAGGTCGGGAGAGGTGTCGAGGGCCGTCACTTCATGGCCCGCGGCGAGGAAGCCGTCGCCGAGATGGGAGCCGAGGAAGCCTCCGCCTCCCGTGATCAGAATTTTCATGGATTCGCGTCCTTATCAGGAAAAGTTGGTGAGCAGAAACCAGCGGTCGCCGGTGGCGACAAAGAGACGATCATTTTCGCGGCGGACGGTTCCCGGCGGAGTTCCTGGCGGGAGTGGACCGTCCGGCTCGCCGGCCGCGACGGTCACCCGCCGCCCTTCGATGTCCGCGAAGGCGCCGGGCCAGGGAGGTGCGACGGCGCGCACCAGGGAGTCGATGCGCGCGGCCGGCCACGACCAGTCGATCCGCCCGTCGTCGGGACGGCGGCGGCCGAAGTAGGTGGACTTGGAAAGATCCTGTTGAATGCGCGGCGCCGTTCCCGCCGCGACCAGCGGCAGCGCCTCGGCGAGCAGCTCGATGCCGGCCTGCTCGACTTTCAGATAAAGGGTCAGCGCCGTGTCGCGCGGCTCGATCGGCACCCGCCGCTGCGCCACGATGTCTCCGGCGTCGGCCTTCGCCACCATGTGGTGCAGCGTGATGCCGGTCTCCGTTTCGCCGTTGACCAGCACCCAGTTGATCGGCGCCCGGCCGCGGTAGGCGGGGAGGAGCGACGGGTGGAGGTTCAGCGCCGCGAGCCGGCCCGCCGCGAGCACGCGGGCAGAGAGCAGGTCGCGGTAGAAGACGCTCAACACGAGATCCGGCGCCAGCCGTTCCGCCAGGTCGTCCGCGCCGCCGCGCCCGAGATCGTTGAGGTCCTCGGAATAGATCACCTGGAATCCATGCTCTGCCGCGGCCTCCGCCGGCGTCTTGTACCAGCGGTTCTCGTGCGGATCGTCGCGATGGGTGACCACCGCGAGCACCTCGTCGCCGCGTTCGGCGAGGAGCTTCACGGCGCGATAGCCGATCTGGCTGTAGCCGAAGAAGAGGACTCTCATGGCTGCTCGTCCGGCTCGAAATTGACCGTCTCCGCCACCACGCTGCGCGGCCGGTGCCGTACCTCGTCGTAGATCCGCCCCACGTACTCGCCGAGCACACCCAGGGCGAAGAAGACGGCGCCGATCAGGAAGAAGAGGATGGCGAACAGGGTGAACAGCCCTTCGGCTTCCGGACCGTGGATCAGCCGGCGCACGAAGAGGAAGATGCCGAAGCCGACCGACACGGCGGCGACCAGCAGGCCGGCCCAGGTAGCGAGGCGGAGCGGCGCCGAGGTGAAGCCGGTGATCAGGTCCGCCTGGAGCTTGAACAGCTTCCACACCGAGTACTTGGATTCGCCGGCCGCGCGGTCGGCGTGGCCCACCGGCACCTCGGCCACCCGGCGGGCGAACTGGCAGGCGAGCGCCGGGATGAACGTCGAGCGCTCCTCGCACTCCAGCATCGAGTCGACCACCGGCCGCGAGTAGGCGCGCAGCATGCAGCCATAGTCGCGGAACTCCACCCCCTTGAGGATGTGCCGCATCATGCCGTTGACCCGCTTCGAGGCCCACCGGCGGAAGGCGGTGTCCTTGCGCTGCTGCCGCCAGCCGCCGACCACGTCGAACCCTTCGTCGTACTTGGCGAGCAGCTTCGGAATGTCCTCCGGCTGGTTCTGCAGGTCGGCGTCGAGCGTCACCACCACCGCGCCGCGCGACATCTCCAGGCCGGTGAACACCGCGGCGTGCTGGCCGTAGTTGCGGTTGAAGGAGACCACCCGCACCCGCCGGTCGCGCGCCGCGATGTCGCGCAGGATGGGGAGCGAGCGGTCCGAGCTGCCGTCGTCGACCAGGATCACCTCGACGCCGCCGGACGTCTCGAGATCATTCATCACCGGCGCCAGCCGGTCGTAGAGCGCCGGAAGGTTCTGCTCCTCGTTGAAGACCGGAATCACGATCGACACCCGCGGCGCTCCCGGCGGCCGCCGCGGCACGACGACTCCGGGAGCCCGGTGCACGGCAAGGCTAGACGGCATGCACGACCTCACGGACGGTTTTCATCACTCTTTGAATTCCTTCCACCACATCCGCGGCGTCCGCATCGGTCATCGACGGGAAGAGTGGCAGCGAGACGATCCGCGAGCAGACCTCTTCCGCCACCGGCAGCACCCCCTCGCGGTAGCCGAAGCGCTCGCGGTAGTAGGTGTGCAAGTGCACCGCCTCGAAATGCAGACCGGTGCCAATTCCCAGCTCCTTGAGGCTGTCCATGAACGGCGCCCGCTGCGGCGCGAGGACGGTGAACAGATGCCACGGGTGGACATGATCGTACGGCGCCGTGCCGGGCAGCCCGAGCCCTTCGATGCCGGACAGCTCCTTCTGGTAGATCGCCGCGATCTCGGCCCGGCGGGCGTTGAAGCGCGGCAGCTTGCGGAGCTGGTGGACGCCGAGCGCCGACTGGATGTCGGTCAGATTGTACTTGAAGCCGGGGAGCACCACGTCATAGGTGGCCGGCGCCTTTTCGGACGCCGAGTAGGCCTTCCAGGCGTCGCGGTGCACACCGTGGAACTTCCACAGCTTGATCCGCGTGGCGAGATCGGCGTCGTCGGTGGTCACCATGCCGCCCTCGCCGGTCGTCATGTTCTTGATCGGGTGGAAGGAGAAGCAGGCGGCCACCGTGCCGTTGGCGGTGCAATTGCCGATCGGGCGTCCTTTATAGATGGAGCCGGCGGCGTGCGCCGCGTCTTCGAGGATCATCACGTCCTCGCGTCCGGCCTTGGCGAGCACGGCGCGGATCGCGTCCAGATCGGCGGGCTGGCCGGCGAAGTGGACCGGGATGACCATCCTGGTGCGCGGCGTGAGCGCCGCCGCGACCGCCGCCGGATCGAGGTTCCAGGTCACCCGGTCGATGTCGGCGAAAACGGGCGTCGCGCCGCAGGCGATCACCATGTTGGACGTCGCCGGCCAGGTGAGCCCGGGGACGATCACCTCGTCGCCGGGTCCGAGCCCGAGCGCCAGGGGAACGGCGTGCAGCGCGCCGGTGCACGACGAGAACGACAGCGCATGCTGCGCGCTGGTGAAGGCGGCGAAGTCCTTCTCGAACTGCGCGGTCAGCGGACCGGTGGTGATCCAGCCGGACCGCAGGACACGGACGACCTCGTCGATTTCCTCGTCGCCGATTTCCGGCTTGGAGAACGGGAGGATAGACTCTCTCGGCAACATGGATTGAGGTTCCTTTCAACCCCTCGGCAGGACCCTCGGCGTCAACCGGTGTCCTCTGGAAGAGCTGCGGCGGACTGTAGAACGCCCGGATGAAAATATCATGAACGAGGAAACACCCCGTTCCCGAACCATCTCTAGCGAAACCTCTCTCCCGCCCACCGCCTCCTGGGGGCGCGATCTTCTCCTGCTCACCCTGGCGATCGGTCTCCTGCTGGCGGTGGCGCTCGGGGTGCGCGCGCTCTGGGGGCCGGACGAGGGACGCTACGTCGAGATCCCGCGCGAGATGGTGACGACCGGCGATTATGTGACGCCGCGGCTCAACGGCGTCAAGTACTTCGAGAAGCCGCCGCTGTTCTACTGGCTGCAGGCCGGAGCCATCCACCTCTTCGGCCTGCGCGAGTGGGCGATGCGCCTGGTGCCGGCGCTCTCGGCGCTGCTCGGCTGCCTCGCCGTCTACGCTGCCGGCCGCCGTCTCTTCGGCCGCCGCGCCGGCCTGCTCGCCGCCGCCATCCTGGCCACCACGCCGCTCTGGTACTTCCTGGGCAACGCCATCACGCTGGACATGACCGTCTCCGCGCTGCTCACCGTCGCCCTGCTGTGCTTCCTGGTGGCGATGCGAGAGCCGGACGTCCCGGAGACACCTGCACGGCGGAACCTCCTCTGGGCGTTCTACGCCGCGCTCGCCCTCGCAACTCTCGATAAGGGGCTGATCGGCATCGTCCTCCCCGGCATGGTCATCTTCGTCTGGATGGTCCTGCTGGGCGACTGGGCTCTGCTGCGGCGCATGCGCCTCGTCTCCGGCACCGTCATCTTCCTGCTCATCGCGGTCCCCTGGCACGTCCTGGTGGCGCGGGCGAACCCGGAGTTCCTCTGGTTCTACTTCGTCCACGAGCACCTGCTGCGCTATGCGACCAAGATCCACGAGCGCTACGAGCCGCCCTGGTTCTTCCTCCCCGTCCTCCTCGGCGGCATGATCCCGTGGACCGCGTTCCTCGTCCAGGCCATGCGCGATGCGCTGCCCGCCTCCTGGCGCGACAGGAAGTCGGAGCGGGAGACGCTCTTCCTCATCCTGTGGGCCGGCCTCGTCTTCGTCTTCTTTTCGCTGTCGAGCTCGAAGCTGGTCCCCTACATCCTGCCGGTCATTCCGCCGCTGGCTCTCCTCCTCGGCCGGTATCTGGACCGGCGGATCGGCGCTCCGGGCGAACGGGTGGACTCCCGCGAAATGCGCCGGGCGGCCGTCGCCGTGCTCGTCCTCGCCGGCGGCCTCGGCGCCGCCTTTGCCCTGGCGCCGCAACTGCTGGCCGGAAAACCGAAGCTGATCGCCTACGCCGACACGCTCGACGGCCGGCTCTATCTCCTGGCCGGCAGCCTCCTGCTGCTCGGCATCCTTCCCCTGCTCTTCGCCCGCCAAAACCGGCCCGGCCGTTCGCTCGCCGCGATCTTCGGCGGCACCGTCCTCTTCTTTATGGCCTTCCTCGCCTGCCTCCCCATCTTCAACGCCGAACGCTCCACCCGCTCCCTCGCCCTCTGGCTCAAGCCGCGCCTCCGTCCGGGCGACCAAGTCGTCACCTACCGCGCCTACTTCCAGGAGCTGCCTGTCTATCTGGAAAGGCGGGTCACCGTCGCCGGCTGGCACGGCGAGCTGGACATGGGGATGAAGGCGGAAGACACCAGCGCCTGGATGATCGACCTCGGTGCCTTCGACCGCCTCTGGAAAGGCCCGGGGACCGTCTACCTCGTCACCGACGAAGGGCGCTACGAAGACCTGGAGCGGACCGGGATTCCGCTCCACCGGCTGGCGGCGTCGGGGAAGAACGTGCTGGCGGTGAACCGGCCCTGATCCGCCCTAATCCGCCCTAATCCGGAATTTCCCACTCCGGCAGGGTGAACGAAAACGTCGTCCCCTCTTCCGGCGCGGTGTCGAACCAGAGCTCGCCGCCGTGGCGTTCGATGATCGCCTTGGAGATGGTGAGGCCGAGGCCGGTGCCGCCTTTGTGCCGGGTCGAGGAGGCGTCGGCCTGGGCGAACTTCTCGAAGACGCGGGACTGGAAATCGAGCGGAATGCCGCGGCCGTGATCGGTGACCGAGACGCGCAGCCAGTCGCCGGCGCGCTGGACGCGGATCTCGACCGTGCCGCCGCGCGGTGAATGCTTGGCGGCGTTCGACAGCAGATTGGCGAGCACCTGCAGGATGCGGTCGGCATCGGCGCGGACGCGCGCTCCCGGCTCCGCGGCGACGGTCTGGAGGTCGACGTCATACAGGTTGGCATACGCCCGGTTGCTCTCGATGGACTGCTCGACGAGAGGCATCAGCTCCACGCGGAGGGGACGGAAGGTCATCGTCCCCGACTGGATTTTTTCGATGTCCAGAATATCGTTGACCAGCCGCACGAGGCGTTCGCTGTTCTTGGCCGCGACCTCGGTCAGGGTGCGGGCTTTTTCCGGCAGCTCGCCGGCGACGCCGCCCAGCAGCAGGCCGAGGGAGCCGCGGATCGAGGTGAGCGGGGTCCGCAGCTCATGGCTCACCACCGAAATGAAATCGTCCTTGATCTGTTCCATCTTCTTGCGCTCGCTGATGTCGCGGGCGGCGGCATAGATGAGCCCCTGGTCGAGGATCGAGCTGGCTCGCCAGGAGAGCCAGACGTAGCCCCCTTCCTGGATCCGGTAGCGGTTTTCGAAGTCGACCGTGACGCCGCCGAGGCGCAGCTTCTGCGCTTCGCTGAGCGTCGGCTCCAGATCGTCGGGATGGATGAAGCTGACATAAGGACGGCTCATCAGCTCGGCGGCGGACCAGCCGAGCGCCCTCTGCCAAGCCGGGTTGAGCTGCTTGAAGTAGCCGTCGAAGCCGGCGATGCACAACATGTCCAGGCCGAGCTCGAAGAGCTGATCGCGCTCCCGCTCGGTCCGTGTCCGCTGCTCGATCTCTGTCTTGATGGCCGCTTCACGGTCGGCGAGCAGATGGGAGAGATCGAAGTAGCTCGCCTGCAGGCGGGTGAGCAGGCGGCTCGTCGTCTGCATGATGACGGCGACCTCGCGCGGGGCGCTGGCGCGCAAGGGCAGCAGCGCAGGCGGCGCCGTGCCGAGCTCGGTGCGGTCGAGGTGCGCGGAGAGCTCTTCGAGCGGCCGGGTGACCCGCCGCGCCAGGAGGTTGGCGAGCAGGCCGGCGGAGAGGAAGGCCGCCGCCATCCACACCAGCGTGAGCCAGGCCTGGGGGATCGCCCGGAGATAGATCTCGCGCACCGGCTGCTGGATGACCACCGTCCAGCCGAGGTCGGCGGCCTGAGACCGTCCAAAGAGCACCTGCGGCACCGGCCCGCCGGTGAGATGGGCACCCTGGTCATCGATGGTGACGGGAGACAGCGGAACGTCCTGGCGGCCGGGACCGCTCCACAGCAACTGGCCCCCGCCGTCGACGATGAAGATCTCCACCGCCGGCAGGGGTTTGTAGATGGCGCCCACGGTTTCCAGGCGGCGCA
Source organism: Thermoanaerobaculia bacterium (assembly GCA_036264355.1). GTDB lineage: Bacteria > Acidobacteriota > Thermoanaerobaculia > Multivoradales > UBA5704 > UBA5704. The sequence goes on along the minus strand of DATARD010000237.1, from coordinate 2,279 downwards.
GGTCGAGCGATCCCTCGACAATGCCGCCGAACGCGCCGTCGCGCGTCTTCCAGGGAGCCGCGATGGCGACGATCGGATCGTGCCCGAAGCCGCGGCCGAGGAAGACGTCGGACAGGTAGGGCCGGCCGGTGGCGCGCGCCTGGCGGAAGTACTCCCGGTCGGCGACGCCCTGCCGCGCCGCGTCCGGCGGCAGCGGACCGCCGCCCAGCGCCAGTTGGCGCTCGCTGGCGATGATGTTCCCCGCCGCGTCGGTGATGAGGAGGGTGAGGATCTGCGGCGACCGGCGATGAAACTCCTGGAGGCGGTGCTCGAGCCGGGAGCGGTCCGCGACGCCGGCTTCTTCGACCATCGTGCTCAAATCGAGGATGCCCTGCCGGTGCGACTCGACATGGGTCGAGACCAGTTGCGCGATCGCGTCGGCGGACTGCGTCAGGCTGGTCTTGCGGCTGTGGATGGTGTCCCGGAAATAGAGCAGGAAGCACACCGGGCCGAGCACAACGACCGAGAGCGCGAGCGCCAGCGTGAAGGGGACGAAAAGCTGCCGGCGGAGCGAATGCCGCTGCGGCTCGCCGCTTCCGTCGATAGACGGAGATTCAGGTCGCACAGACATGCGGGTCGTCGTCTCGTTTCCAGGAGCAGGTCGTGGGGCATGATAACGCCTCCGGGGCGTTCCAGGAAAACGCTTGAATGCTTGGGGGAGGGAGCCGGCTTGTCCTTCCCGGAAGGACGAAATCCCGCCGATCTGTCCTTCCTGGAAGGACAAATCGAGCGGGACCGGAGAGGGAGGAAACGTCTACCAGACGAACAGCAGATCGAAGCGGTTGTCCGCGGCGGCGCCGGCCGCGTTGAAGCACCGCACCGAGGCGGTAAAGTCCGAGCCGCCGGTCGACCAGCTTCCCACCTTGCAGTTGTCGGCCGTGGTGCCGTAGGCGGTCACCTGCACGTGGCCGCCGAAGCTCCACGTGCCGCTGCCGCTGAACAGGGGGCCGCCGCCGACGCCCTTGCAGGTCACGGTGTAGGCGCCGGTCCCGGTCTTGGTCACCGTGATGGCCGCCGACCGTCCGACCGCATTGTAGGAGTAGCCGGAGCTGGGGACGTAGGGAGTGTTGAGGGCGGGCGAGGGGTCGTTGGCCCAGAGGTAGCACTGGACCGCCGTGCCACGGCCCGGATCGGCCATCACGGCCGAGGCACCACAGAGGACAAGGGCGAAGACACAGGCTGCGGTCAGTCTCTTCATGAGAAATATTCCTTTCGCTTGAAATTCAAATCGGATTCGATCTGCTCTCTCAGGCGACCGGTCCGGCGTTTCGTTACAGGGGACACTAGGGGGGTGTGAAATGTTCGCGACGTTTGCGACACTCACCTCGGAACGGACAGCTTGAGAAGGAGAGAACCATGGCTCAGGAGTCTCGCCGGGGACGGCTTTGCGGAATCTTGCTGCTGGTGACCGGCTTCGCCGCGCTGATGGCCGGGAGGAACCCTTTGGTCGCCGCCACGCCCGCCGGTTCGGATCCCTGGGAAGCGAGCGCCTTCAGCGCCGACCCGGCCGCGATCCTCCAGGCGGCCTCCCGGATCGACGCCGGCGGTCCGAGCGAAGCCGTGGTCCTCTTCTCCGAGATCCGTCTGCGGATCGAGGCGGATGGGCGGAAGACCCTGGTGCAGCGGATCCTCTATCGCATCGAGAACGCGGCGGCTGATGCTTCGTGGTCCACGGTCGACGCGCCGTGGTCTCCCTGGTATCAGGAGCGGCCGGGCCTGCGGGCACGGGTCATCACGCCCGACGGCGCGGTCCACCTCTTCGATCCGGCCACTCTCACCGAGGCTGGGCGGGCCGCGGAGCCGGACCTGTTCCAGGACGCCCGCATCCTGCGCGCTCCGTTGCCTGCGGCCGGCTCCGGAGCCATCGTGGAACAGGAGATCACGATTCGCGACACGGCGCCTTTCTTCGATCGCGGCACCACCGAGACCCTGCCGGTCCGCATGCTGGTGCCGGTGCATCTCTGGCGTCTCGTCGTGGAGGCCCCGGTGGGTTTGCCGCTGCGCCACGTCGTGCGGCAGCTCCCGGACAGCGGATTCCATGAAGAGACCGCGGACGGCATCCGGCGGCTCTCGTTCGAATACCGCGACCTCACTCCCTATGAAGAGATCGAGCCGGGGCAGCCGTCGGACGTCCGTTGGCTCTCCGCGGTGACTCTGTCGACCGGCGCCTCGTGGGCCGAGGTGGCGCGCCGCTATGCGGACATCGTCGAAGCGGCGGTGCGGCAAGCCGGCCAGGCTCC
>DATARD010000209.1:0-2703 GCA_036264355.1 Thermoanaerobaculia bacterium | reverse complement strand
CCGTCGGAACGCCGATCGCCAACCGCAATCATGGCGAGGTGGAAAACCTGATCGGTTTCTTCGTCAACATGCTCGTCCTGCGCACCGATCTCTCCGGCGATCCGGGTTTCGGAGACCTCGTGGAGCGCGTCCGCCAGACCGCGCTCGGCGCCTACGACCACCAGAGCGTCCCCTTCGCAAAGCTGGTCGAGGAGCTGCGGCCCGAGCGCGACCTGCGGCACACGCCGCTCTTCCAGGTCGGCTTCCAGGTCCTGAACGTTCCGCAGTCCCCCCTGGAGCTGCCCGGCATCACGCTCCACCCGCTCTCCTTCGCGGCCCGCTCGGCGAAGCTCGATCTCAATCTCACGCTGACCGACGCCGCGGACCGGCTGAGCGGCGTGCTCGACTACAACGCCGACCTCTTCGACGCGACGACCATGGAGCGCTTCCTCGCGCATCTCGAGCAACTGCTGCTCGGCGCCATGGACGACCCGGCGCGGCGGCTGTCCGAGCTGCCACTGCTCACCGCCGCTGAACGAAGCCAGCTTGCGATCGAATGGAACGACACGGCGAGCGCCTCGGCGGATCCGCCGTGCCTGCATCACTGGATCGCTCGGCGGATCGCGGAAGCTCCCGAGGCCCTGGCCGCCGTCTGCGAAGACCGCCAGCTGACCTTCGGAGATCTCGGCCGGCAGTCCGCGAGCCTGGCCCTGCGTCTCCGCGAGCACGGCGTCGGTCCCGAGGTGCCGGTCGTCCTGTTCCTCGACCACTCGGTCGAAGCGATCGCCGGCTTTGTGGGGATCCTCGAAGCGGGAGGCGTCTATGTGCCCGTCGATCCCACCTATCCCGCGGAACGGATCGCCTGGATCCTGGAGGACTGCAAGGCGGCGGTCGTGGTCACCACCTCCGTTCTCGCCAGCCGCTTGCCGAACGGAACCCCGGCCGTGCTCCTCGACGAGTTGGGTGGTGGCGCCCCTCTCCCGGAGGCAGGGGGGGCGATGGGAGAGGGATTGGGGGTGAGGTCCCTCGCCGATCATCCCGCCTACATCATCTACACCTCGGGCTCGACCGGCCGGCCGAAGGGAGTCGTCGTCCGGCACGGCGCGGTGGTAAACCTGGCGCGGGCCTTGCGCGAGACCGTCTACCGCGAGGAGGCGGGACCGCTCCGGGTGGGGGTCAACGCATCATTCTCCTTCGACGGCTCAATCAAGCAGCTCGTCCAGCTCGCCTGGGGCCACTCCCTCCACATCCTGCCGCAGGAGGTGCGGCTGGACCCGGCGGCGCTGGTGGATACCGTGCGCCGGCAGCGGATCGACGTGCTCGACTGCACGCCGTCGCAGCTCCGGCCGCTCCTCGCCGCCGGTCTTGGAGATGGAGGCGAAGACGCCACGCCCGCGCTCGTCCTGGTGGGAGGCGAAGCCGTCGACGCCGATCTCCGCGACGCGGCCCTCGCCCGGAGCCATCAAGGCCGAACCCGTTTCTGGAACGTCTACGGACCGACCGAATGCACGGTGGACACGGCCGCCGCTCCCTTCACGGCCGGCGCGGCCCCGTCGCGCATCGGCCGGCCGCTGCCGAACGTCCGCGTCCACACCGTCACCGCCTCCGGCCATCTCGCTGCGTTGGGCGTCCCGGGAGAGCTTCAGATCGGAGGCGCCGGCCTCGCCCGCGGCTATCTCGGCCGGCCGGACCTGACCGCAGAGCGCTTCATTCCTGATCCGTTCAGCGGAGACTCCGGCGCCCGGCTGTACCGCACCGGCGACCTCGTGCGCCAGCTCCCCGACGGCTCCCTCGACTTCCTCGGCCGCCTCGACAACCAGGTCAAGGTGCGCGGCTACCGCATCGAGCTGGGAGAGATCGAAGCCACGCTGACCGCTCTGCCCGGCGTGCGCGAGGCGGTCGTGGTTGGAAAATCGGACCGGCTGGTCGCCTACGTGACCGGTGAAGCAGACACCGCCGCTCTCCGCCAGGCCCTGCGCGACAAGCTGCCCGATTTCATGCTCCCCTCGGCGATCGTGGCTCTCCCCTCGCTGCCGCTCACACCCAGCGGCAAAGTGGACCGGAAAGCCCTGCCCGAGCCGGACTCCGGCCCCGCGCCGGGCTTCGTCGCGCCGCGGACCGCGGTCGAAGAGGTTCTGGCGGAAATCTGGGCCGAGCTTCTCGGCGCCGCCCACATCGGCGTCCACGACAACTTCTTCGAACGCGGCGGCCATTCCCTCCTCGCCGTCCTCCTGATGGCCCGGATCGAGAAGCGCCTCGGCACGACCCTCCCCCTCGCGGCCCTGTTCTCCGCTCCGACCCTGGAAGCCCTCGCGGCGCTCGCCGAGACATCCGGCGGCCACCCGGCCGGCCGGAAGGGACGCGGCTCTCTCGTCGCCATCAAACCCGCCACGAATCGCGACACCGATCAGGCTCCCTTCTTCTGTGTCCATCCGATCGGCGGCAACGTCCTCTGCTATCTGGACCTCGCCCGCCATCTCGCGCCGGACCAGCCGTTCTATGCCCTCCAGACTCCAGACGACCGGCCGCCGGCGAAAAGCATCGAAGAGATGGCGGCCCGCTACCTCGCCGAGGTGCGCTGCGTCCAGCCGCAAGGACCCTACCGGCTCGGCGGCTGGTCCATGGGCGGGCTGGTCGCCTTCGCAATGGCCAGGCAGCTCGCGGCGGAAGGCCAGGCTCCCGAGCTCCTCGCGCTGATCGACACCTTGCCGCCGGAGACCGCAA
>DATARD010000111.1:0-13360 GCA_036264355.1 Thermoanaerobaculia bacterium | reverse complement strand
TGCGCCTCGCTCCAGTGGACTGTGACTCGCTCCCCGTGGTCTGCGCCTTGCTCCCCGTGGACTGCGCCTCGCTCCCCATGGGCTGCGTCTCGCTCCCCGTAGACTGCGCCTCGCTCCCCGTGGACTGCGCCTCGCTCCCGTGGACTGCGACTCGCTCCCCGTGGACTGCGCCTCGCTCCCCATGGGCTGCGTCTCGCTCCCCGTGGACTGCGCCTCGCTCCCCGTGGACTGCGCCTCGCTCCCCATCGTCCGCGCCTTGATTGACGTCTTCCGCCCACATGGGAGAAACGTAGGGTGCGCTGCGCGCACCAAGCAACCGGTCCCTCGAATGGTGCGCACAGCCCTGGTGGCGGTGGCCAACGTCTACATGAGCGCCAACCCACTCAAGGGCTCACAGCCCGCTTGATCTCTTTGCAGATGCGAACCCAGGCCGCGTCGCGGTCCGCTCGATTCATTTGAGCCAGGGGCTCGTCCGGCGGCGAGACGGCCTGAAGATCCTTGAGGCCGGTTTCTTCATAGGAGGACGGGCGAAGCGGAACCCAGAGAATCCGGACGCCTCCCGCCTTGGCCTCTTTGAGCAGCGGTCCCAGCTCCTGGTCGTTGATGAATCCGGAGGCCAGGAAACCCGGGCTCACGAGCAGCACCGCAACGCGGGCCTTCTTCAAGGCGTCCTGAATCTCGGTGAACCATTTCGAACCTGGTGCGATCTGCTTGTCCGACCACGCGGTCACCGAGCCGGAGCGCACATACGGCGCCAGATGCAAGAGCAGCTCTGCGTGGAGCTTCTTGTCGAGGTAGCTGTAGCTGATGAAGACCTGATCGCGCACCCCGCCCAGGGCGTTGCCCTGGGCTGAGTCAGCCCGGGCCTTCGGCCCTTCCCCCAGCCCGGATTTTGCTTGAGGCCCAACGGGCCGCCCTGGCTCAGCCCAGGGCAACGCCCTGGGTGTGGGGGTGGTGTCCCACCCCTCGGCCACCGCCTCCGCATCCGCCAGCTCCCCCACCCGCCGTCCATACCCATGCTTCTCAATCAACCGCCGCGCCTCCGCCAGCGCCGTCCGGTCGCGAAACAACCGCGCGCGGGTGAGCAGAACATCCGCCTGAAACAGCGGCATCGGCCCCCGCTCGGCAATCTCCCACGCCTCTTCCAGATCCGCCCGGCCACCCGCCTCGGCCCCCGAAAGACACCGCAGCCAGGCGCGGGTCAGCAGGCCGCGAGGGAGATCGTCCATCTGGCCAGCCGCGCGAAGGCCCTCGACGGCGGCGGTAATGTGTTGGTGGGCGGAGAAGGGGCTGGGGAGTGCGAAGTCGGCCTTGTACAAGGTGGCGCAGGCCAGGGTGAGGTGGTCCAGGGCGATGGATAGAAGACCCAGTTGATGGCGAACTGCCCACGCGAGCGTCTGCCCAGCCCGTTCACCAACCACCTCGCAATCTGCAACAGCCGCCGCGATTTCGCCAACCCCGGCCTCGCCGCGGAGCCAACGTTGCCACGCCGCGCGTTCCGCCTCGGCCAGCAGGAAATCGCAATACAGGAAGCCTGCCGTCGAGTAGAGCCGGGGATACTCCGGCTGCCACGCAGCCTGCCGTGCCTCCGCGTCCTCGAACAGATCCCGCGCCTCGGCGCGCCGGCCCGCCTGGTGCAGGGCGTCGGCCAGCGTCGTGCGCTCGCCCATCTGCTCAAACGCAGCCCCACTGCGATCGGCATACGTCACCGCCTGCTCACCGGCGGTCACCGCCGTGGCCACCTCACCCCGCGTGAGCTCGAACTCGCTCAGGTTTCTAGCGTTGATCGCGGCTTGTTTCCAGTTTTCGGCCTGAACCCGCATCGCCAGTCCCGCCCGCATCGGCTCCGCCGCCTCGGTCAGCCGGCCCAGGGCTCGTAGGCGGGTCGCCGCCTCGCTGAGCAGCCACGCCTGGTCGGCGGGCGCGAGGCTCGGCGCGAGGGTGGTCCACGGTGCCGTGAAGAAACAAGCCACCGCCCCCAGGTCCGCACCGATCGCGCCGAGCTTCCTTGAGCTGTAGAAACCGCCGTTTCCTGTGCCCCGCAGGATGCGGTCGCGATAAACCTCGACACACGCCTGCTCGTGCAGCCCGGCCAGGCAGCCGTGGGCCACGGCTTGGTAGAGCGGCTGCAAGCCGGGGAGGGTGGCCGGCCGGTGCTCGGTGGTGGTGCAGAGAACCTCGAACAGCCGCCGGTGCCCGGCCTGCAAGGCGGCGGGGAATTGCGTCCGTACCTGCTCGGCGAAGCACTCGCGCAGGAGCGGGTGGGCGTCGAGGGGAGGCGCTGGACCGACGGGGATGTCGATCAGGCGCAGCTCGCTCAGCCGGTGCAGGACGCGGCGCCACTGGGCCTCGGGGAGATCGCGCAGCGGCGTGGTGAGGGGAGCGAGCGCGGGCTCGTCCGCCTCGCGCAGCGCGGCCAGAAGTTTCTCCTCGGCCGGACGGTCGAAGAAGCCGAGCAGGCGCAGCACAGCGACTTCCGGACTGGAGTCTCCGAGGTGGTCCGCGTAGGCCGCAAACATCGTGCGGGCATGGCTCCGATGCTCGGCGTCTTCCTCCAGCAGCTCGATCTCGTGGCGGCGGCGGATTTCGTGATCGTCCGTCGCATCCTTTAGATACGACCCCAGCAACATTAGCGAGTAGGCGTGGCCGTGAAACGCGTCGGAGGCCAGCCGCAGCTCTTCGTCTGGACCGCGGGCGCCGAGCTCGCGCAGGAGCGCCGCTCCGTCGTCGCGTTGGAGATAGTCGAGCGCCTGCTGGCGGACCGTGCCGCCCAGCCGGCCTTGGAGCTCGGCCACCGGCTGCCGCGAAGTGATCAGGCACAGGCCCCGCGTCTCGCCGCCCGAAGCATTGGCCAGGGCGAGCAGCAGGCGTGCGATGCCGGGGTCCTTGAGCCGGCCCTGCTCGGCATGACGGAGGGGATGCTGCAACGGCTCGAGCCCATCGAGCACCAGCAGGCCCTGGTGCTCCACGAGCAACCGGGCCAATGCGCGGCCCTGCTCGTCGGCCTGCCGGATCGGCTCGCCGCGATGGCCGAACCAGTCGAGGGCCTCGGCGAACAAGACCTCGGACGATGCATTTCCCCGTTTGTCGTTTCCCTGGCTGTAGAACGAATGGACGAACACCCGCCGTGCGCCGCGCCAGCCGCCGTCGCGCAACCGCCGCAGCCACTCGAACACCACCCGCGTCTTGCCCGCTCCGCCCTCGGCGTGCAGCACGAAACACGCGCGCGCCGTCCTCCCACGCCCGGTCCAGCGCCGCCAGCTCCTCCACCCGGCCGGCGAAGCCTTCGCCGTAGATGCGGAGCTCGTCGGTCCATTTGACCTGGCAGGGCTCGGTTTGGGGTGACATGCGATGAGATTGATTATAAAGCGCCGTTGGCCAGTTCTTCTCGGCTCGACGAGAGTCCTCTTCGGACGGGCAGGTGGACTTGGATATAGAGATATCGGAATAAGCTGTCGCGCCCGTCTGTTCTCGTCCGCGTTAACTCCCACCGCACGCTCTCCAGGAGGTCTTTCATGAAACGTGCGTTTTGTCTTCCTGTCCTCTTCGTCCTCGCCCTCCTCGGCGCGCTCTTGCCGCGCCCGGCGTCGGCAATCACCTTCCAGATGATGGCGGACCCGGATCTTGCGGATCAGGCCAAGGTCATCGCCGGCGTGCAGGTCCTGGGATCCGATCCCGCGGTGCTCGGCGAGCGGCTGCCGGCGACCGACTACCGGGTGCAGGTGGAGCGGGTGGTGAAAGGCTCCCTGTCCGGCAGCACCGTCATCGTGCGGGTGCCCGGCGGCGTCCGGCCCGACGGTCTCGCGTTCCGGCTCTACGGCGCGCCGTACTTCCAGGAGGGGGAGCGCGCGCTGCTCTTCCTCACTCCCGCGGCGGACGGTACCTACCGCATCCTTCATCTGATGCTGGGCGCCTTCCATCTCCGGAGCACGGCCGGGGCAGAGCTCGCGCTGCGCAACCTGGACGGCGCCCACGAGATCGTCCCCGCGGGCAAGCCGGCGACCGCGGAGGAGACTCGCGACTTTGCCCGCTTTGCCGACTGGCTCGCCGACCGCGCGGCCGGTCTCAAGAGGACTCGCGACTACCTGGTCAACGCCCCGCTGGAGAAGTTCACCTTCATCAATGGCTCCGACGGCCGCCCGACCCGCTGGTTCACCTTCGACAGCGGGCAGAGCGTCTCCTGGGTCGTCCAGAATACCGGCCAGCCAGGCCTCGGCCCTGACGCCACGGCGGCGGCGTTCAACACCGCCCTCCAGGCCTGGGACAACGACGGCGGGTCGAACATCCTCTACAACTACAGCGGCCTGACCAGCTCCGCGGGTGCAGGGATCAACCAGGGCGACGGGGTCAACGAGATCTCGTTCAGCGCCAGCAGCAACGAGGTCGGCGGCGTGTTCGACTGCTCCGCGGGGGGCGTCATCGCCGCGGGCGGACCGTTCTTCTACAACTCCACGCGGACCTTCCAGGGCGTCTCGTACCACGAGATCGCCGAGGCCAACATCGCCACCAACGCCGGCACCCAGTGCCTCTTCCAGAACAATCCCTCGGTCGCCGCGGAGGTGTTCGCCCACGAGCTCGGCCACACCCTGGGTCTCGGCCACTCCGCCGACCGCCAGGCCTTGATGTACGCCAACGTGCACGACGACGGCCGCGGCGCCGCCCTGGCCACCGACGACCGCAATGCGATCGCGGTGCTCTACCCGGGGTCTGGCGGCGGCGGTGGGGGTGGCGGAGGAGGTGGTGGTGGAGGTGGCGGCGGCGGGGGAGGTGGTGGCGGTGGAACGCCCGCCTGCGTGAGCGGCCCGGCGACCCTCTGCCTGGCGGGCGGCCGTTTCCGCGTTCAGGTGGACTGGCGCAACCAGCACAACGGCGGCGCCACCGGCCAGGGGCGGACCACCGCCACCTCGGACACCAGCGGCGCGGTCTCGTTCTTCGACCCGTCGGCGGTCGACCTGATCGTCAAGGTGCTGGACGGCCGGGCGCTGAACAGCCGCTTCTGGGTCTTCGCCGGCTCGCTGACCGACGTCGAGTTTTCGCTCACCGTGACCGACACGCAGACCGGCGCCGTGCGCGTCTACCACAACCGACCCGGCGACATCCGCGGCCTGGCGGACACCGCGGCGTTTTCGCCCCAGGCCTCCGCAGGCACCACCGCTGTGGAGATCCGCACCTTGACGCCCACCGCGCCGTCGCCGTCGGCAAGCGTCCTGGCGAATGTCGCTCCCTCGGCCTGCACCACCGGCGCGAAAGCGCTCTGCCTCGACGGCCGTTTCCGTGTCGAGGTGAATTGGCGCAACCAGCGCGACGGCTCGACCGGCACTGGCGGCGCGGTCCCCAACACCCAGAGCACCGGCTCCTTCTGGTTCTTCGACCGCTCGAATCTGGAGCTGGTGCTGAAGGCCCTGGACGGCCGTGGCGTCAACGGCAAGTTCTGGATCTTCTATGGCGCGCTCACCGACGTCGAGTACTGGGTGAAGGTCACCGACACCAAGACCGGCCGCGTGAAGCTCTACCACAGCCTGCCCGGCAACCTGTCCGGCCTGGCGGATACGGCGGCCTTCTAGGGCCCTCACCCCCTAACCCCCTCTCCCACACGCCCTCCCATCCACCGGGAGAGGGGGAATTGGCAAAACAGGACGGCGTAGCGGAGCGGGCGGGGGCGCCCCTCTCCCGGTGGGGCGGGAGGGAGGATGGGAGAGGGGTCGGGGGTGAGGGCTCCAAGGCCCCGATCTTGCACGGCCTCGCCGGGCATGACCCCGCCTCCCAGCTCCCAATGGCTCCTGCAGCTCGTCTGGCTCCTCGTGCTGGCCGTCCCGATCGCCTGCGTGGCGTGGACGGTCACCCACGAAGAGATCTTCCGCGAGCCGCGGGAGTACTGCGCCGAACGCTCCCGCGGCGCGAAAAGCATTGCGGTCCGCAAGTTCTTCTATTTGTTCACCTGTGAATACTGCTTCAGTCACTACGTGACGGTCGGCTTCCTCTTCCTCACCCGGTACCATCTCCTGCTCGACGACTGGCGCGGCTACGGGATCGCCTTCTTTGCCCTGGTCGCGATGGCCAACGTCTACATGAGCTCCTTCGGCCGCCTGCGCCAGGAGGTCAAGACGGAGAAGCTGGAGGCGGAGACGAAGGAGAAGGTACTGGAGAAGATGTAGGCCTGGCCCGCTCGCCTCGCTCGCCGCGGAAAGCGCCAAAGATCCAGATCAGTCCGCTCAGGGCGAACGCGACCGGCAGGATCAGCATCGCGTGGCCCAGCGAGGTCACGTCCGAGACCCGGCCGACGAGCGACGGCGACGGGCCGTCGCCCAGCAGGTGGATGGCGAGGATCGACAGCGCCATCGCAGTGGCGCGCCGCTCCGGCGCCACCGAGTTGACGATGGCCAGGTTCACCGGCCCGGTGGAGATGAAGACCAGGACCTCCGCGACGACGATGGACGCCATGTAGACCGGCCGCTCGCGGGAGGTGAAGGCGATCCAGGCGAAGGGAACCGCGGCCAGCGTCGAGATGCCGGACACCCAGAGGTAGGACTCCTTGAACCGGCGCAGCAGGCGGTCGCCGAGCCAGCCGCCGACCGAGGTCCCGACGAAGCCGGTGACCACCAGGATGACGCCGAACTGGACCGTCGCGTCGACGCGCGTCATGCCGCGCTCGCGTTCGAGAAAGGCGGGCATCCAGAAGCCGAGGGCGCCGATGGCGAAGGTATAGGCGGCGTACCCCAGGACCACATAGACGTAGGGGATGTTCTTGAGCAGCTCCAGATAGGCGGCCACCGGCGCTTTGGAGGTTGGCGCGTGTGCCGGCACGGTCTCTGTGTCGTGGCCGCCGCGTGGCGGATCGGCCAGGCGGGCCACCATCCAGGCCAGGATCAGACCGGGGACGCCGGCCACGAAGAAGGCTGCCCGCCAGCCGTAGTGGCTGTCGACGAGCCCCCCGAGGGCGAGACCGAGCGCCGCGCCGACCGGCATCGCGGCATAGAAGACCGAAAAGACCCGTCCCCGCTGCTCGGCCGGAAAGTAGTCGGCGAGCATGGCCGGCGACACCGTTCCATAGGCGGCCTCTCCGACGCCCACCGTCGCCCGGGCGGCGAACAGAGACAAGAAGTTGCGGGCGACTCCTCCCAGCGCCGTGGCGACGCTCCACACCGCCACGCCCACGGCGATCAGGCGCGGCCGGGCACCGCGGTCTCCCAGGGTGCCGAAAACCGGCGAGGTCAGCATGTAGACGATGAGGAAGCCGGTGGCGAGAGCGCCGAGCTGGGTGTCCGAGAGGTGGAGATGGGGATCTTTCTTCAGACTCTCCACCAGCGCGGAGAGCACGAAGCGGTCGAGATAGTTGAACAGGTTGACCAGGGTGAGGACGAAGAGGCCCCAGCGCGCGACGCGGACCGCGGAAGCATTCGAGGGGGTGCTCGAAGCCGGGGCCGTCATTCCGGAAGACCCTCCGCGGTGTCGTTCGCTGCGTCGGCATCACCCGCCGTGGCGAGCAGCTCGGCCGCGAGGTCGGCGTCGGCCGGATGGACCTCCAGCCGGTTGAGCGCCGGCGATTCGCCGGTGAAGAGATTCAAGGAGGGCAGCCGGTCTTCGAGCACGCACGACTCGATGCCGTACGACTCCAGGAGAGTGCGCGCCAGATGGGCCTCCCAGGGGGTGTGGAAGCGGGCGACGGTCACCAGGCCGGTGTCCTCTTCCTCTTCCTCCTGACCCCTCTCGTCGCGCCAGACGGCGCCGCAGGCGCTGCACGACCAGCGGCGGCGGAACCAGCCCTCGGGGGAGACGTGCTCGGAGCGGCACTCGGGACAGCGTGCCCGCCGGACGTCTTCTTCGGTCACCAGATAGATCTCGGGGAGCGGGCGGAGCGTGCTCAGCAGCTCGGTCGCCCGTTCGGCGTCTTCCTCCCGCACGCGGAGCCTGATGCCGCCGATCGCGTTGGCGCCATAGAGACCGGCGGTGATCTCGTCGGCGACGACCGACCGGATCCCTTCCGACTCCAGCCGCGCCTTGGCGAGCTGCGCCTCCCAGGGGAACACATAGGTGGCGACGGTGACGAAGCGCTCGAGCTCGTACATCAAGCGAGGCCGCTCTGGCGGATCAGGGTGACCAGCCCCGCGTAGAGGGCGGCAAAGAAGATCAACGTCAGCGCCGCGCCGACCACGCCCGCCCGGCGGCCACGGGAGTGGCTCAGGAACAGATAGGCGCCGGCGCCGCTGAACAAGGCGAACAGGGTAAAGATGATGGTGGACAGAAACATGTCGGCCTTTTCCGGGCCTCCATCTTAGCGCGGATCTGTCCACCCCTGCCTGTCACGCCAATCATTCGACGTCACTCAGACGCCGCGGTCCGTCCTTTCTCCATCCGCCGGCCGAGGATCTGGCCGACCTTGTCCTGCACGATCGGCCCCGCCGCCTCGAAGAGCGCCGCGAGACCGAGCGGCGAGCGCACCACGCACGCCGCGACGTGCGCGGCATGGAGCAGCTCGTCGTTGAAGGTGCGCAGACCGCCGACCGGCGCCGCGCCGCTCTCCACCTCGAAGCCGGTGCGGTCACGCTCCGCCGCCAGCCGGAACACCGGATCGCGCCCCACCGCCGGCCACACGGCCAGGAACAGCAGACCGACGTCGCGGTATTTGAACGCCGCCTCGGGAATGTCGCCATGCTCGGCGCCTTCCCACATCCGGTAGAGAGCCCAGCCGTCCGGCTCGCGGCGCAGCTCCCAGGGACCGGTGGTCTCCCCCTCCATCGACAGCACCGGCTCGTCCTGCTCACGCAGCAGGTCGAGGAACTCGTTCCTGAAGGCATTGGTGGGGCGCTCACGCGGGCCGCCCACGTCGGTCATCGACATGCAAGCTCTCCTCTCGGCGACGACGGCGCCGTGTTCGGATCAGGTGACCGATTGTTTCCGACTTCGGCAACCGACCGTGGAGGCTTTTCTATCTCGACGACACCGGACCAGTCAACCCGCAGCTTTATGTCTTATGGAAAGTCTCCCCGTTGCGCGCCATCCGCTTCAGCAGCTCGGCGGGCTCCAGCCGCATGCCGTAGCGGCTCGCGTAGCCTTCCAGCTTCTCGACCACCGTCGCCAGGCCCACCCGGTCCGCCTCGCGCAGCAGACCGCCGCGGAACGGCGGGAAGCCGAAGCCGAAGATCACGCCGAGATCGACGTCCGCCGGATTGGTGATGATCCCCTCCTCCATGCAGCGCGCGGTCTCGTTGAGCATCTGCATCCAGCAGCGCTCCACGATCTCCTCGTCCGAGACCGGCACCGGCTGCCAACCGAGCAGGCGGTAGACGGTCTGGTCCACCTCCTTGGTCTTTTCCTTCTTGTCCTTCTTCTTCTTGCCGCTCTCTTCGGGGTAGAGATAGAAGCCGCGCTTGCCCTTGCGGCCCAGGCGCTTGTCCTCGATCATGCGCGCGAACACCGCCGGCGGCTCCAGCCGCTCGCCGAGCGCCGCGCGCACCGTCTCGGCGACGTGCCGGCCGACGTCGAGGCCGACCTCGTCGAGCAGCGCGAACGGCCCCACCGGCCAGCCCCACCCGGTCATCGCGCGGTCGACCTGCTCGATGCTCGCGCCCTCGGCGAGCATCCACGCCGCCTCGTTGAGCATGGTGCCGAGCACGCGCGAGGTGAAGAAGCCGGGACCGTCGTTGACCACGATCACCGTCTTGCCCATGATCCGCGCCGCCTCGACCACCGTCGCCGTCGCCTCGTCCGACGTCGTGGCGTGGCGGATCACCTCGACCAGCGGCATCTTGGCCACCGGGCTGAAGAAGTGCATGCCGACGAAATTCTCCGGCCGCCGGCTCGCCGCCGCCAGGCTGCCGATCGGCAGCGCCGAGGTGTTGGAGGCGAAGATCAGATCGTCCGGCGCCGCCGCCTCGGTCTCGCGGATCACCGCGTGCTTGACTCCCACGTCCTCGAACACCGCCTCGATCACCAGCGGCAGACGATGGAACGACGCGTCATAGTCGATCGTGCCATGCACCCGGCCCATCGCCCCCTTGGCCTCCGCTTCGGGCAGCCGGCGCCGCTTGACCAGATCGCGGAACTGCTGCTGGCAGAATGCGATGCCCCGTCCCAGCGCGCCATAGTCGCGGTCCTTGAGAACGATCGCGACCCCCTTCGCGGCGAGCACCTGCGCGATGCCGGCGCCCATGAAGCCGGCGCCGAGAACGCCGACCCGCGGCAAAGGACGCGCCCCGCGGGCGATCCGCGCCGCCCGCGCCTCGACCTCGTTCTTGGTGAAGAAGATCGAGATCAGGTTTTTTGCCGTTTCCGACACCACCAGCTCCGAGAAAGCGCCGGACTCGACGTCCAACGCGCGCCGCAGCGGCAGCTTGAGGCCGTCATGCACGACGTCGATCGCCACCAGCGGCGCCGGATAGTGGCCGCCGGTCTTGGCGAGCGTCTGCGCCCGCGCCTTGTCGAAGATCAGCTTGTCGGCGAACGGCGACTTGGCGAGGAAGTCGGTCGCCCGCCGTGCGATTCCCGGAGCCTTCTTCTCCTCCTTCCGCTGGCCGGCCCACCGCGCCGCGGCCTGCGCCAAGTCGGACGGATGGCACGTGTCGTCCACCAGCCCCGCCTTGCGAGCCCGTTTCGCGTCGAGCTGCTTGCCAGTGAGGATCATGTCCAAAGCCGCCGGCACGCCGATCAACCGCGGCAGCCGCTGCGTGCCGCCGAGCCCCGGAATCAGTCCGAGCTGCACCTCGGGAAGTCCGAGCTTCGTCTTCTTGTGCTCCGTCGCCACCCGGTACCGGCAGGCGAGAGCCAGCTCCAAGCCGCCACCCAGGCAGGCGCCATGGATCGCGGCGACGGTGGGGAAGGGGAGCCCGGCGAGGCGCTGCATCAGGTCGTGGCCGCGTTGCAGCATGGCGATCACGTCCGCCTTGTCGCCCACCGCAAGCAGCTCCTCCAGATCCGCGCCGGCCACGAAACCGTCCGCCTTGCCGGACAGGATCACCAGAGCCTTCGGAGCGTCCCGCTCCAGCTCCGCCACCAGCGCCTCGAACCAGAGGAAGAACTTCGTGGAAACCGTATTGACCTTCTTGGAAGGATCGTCCAGCACGAGCCAGGCGACGCCATTGCCGTCGCGGCTCAAGGTACCAGGGGGCAGATCACCCGGGGGAGCCGAGGGAGGAGGGGTCTCGAGAGACTGAGCTTTTCTGGCCATAGCCCCATCCTAGGAACTTATGCCGCAGTGTGTCAAGAAAAATGCCGCAGCGGGGCAGAGCCAGGTCCCGGGGCGGGGCGGGGCGGCTTGGCGCGCGGCTATTTGCGGAGTAAGCTCCCGTTTGGTTGGCTAAAAACGGAGCTCACTCCCGAATGGTCCAGATCCAGCGTGCTTTGAGGATGCCCCTGCCGGCCCATCAGTCGGCGTTTCTCTGGGGACCCCGCAAGACCGGGAAGAGCACCTATCTCCGGTCGGCATTTCCCGGCAGCCTGACGTTCGACCTGCTCCAGACGGACCTCATGCTGGATCTCACCAAGCGCCCGGCCCTGCTCCGCGAGCGTCTCCTGGCGGCGCCTCCTGAGACACTGCAATCTCCGGTGATCCTGGATGAGGTCCCCCAACTGCTGGACGAGGTCCACTGGCTGATCGAGAACCAGGGGCTGGGCTTCGTGCTGTGCGGATCGAGCGCCCGCAAGCTCAAGAGGAGCGGAGTCAATCTTCTGGGTGGACGTGCTTGGCGGTTCGAGATGCATCCGTTGGTCTCCGCCGAGATCGGAGATGTCGACCTCCTGCAGGCGCTCAACCGGGGCCTTGTCCCGTCCCACTATCTGGATCCGGAATACAGGCGCTCGCTCGACGCCTATGTTGTGGACTATCTCAAGGAAGAGGTCTTCGACGAAGGGCTCACGCGCAACGTGGCCGCCTTCTCACGCTTCTTCGAGGCGATGGGCTACTCCCACGGCGATCTCACGAACTACGCCAACATTGCCAGGGACTGCGGCGTCGATGCGAAAACCGTGAAGGAATATTACCAGATCCTCGTCGACACCCTTCTCGGCACCTTCGTGGAGCCGTGGAAGAGGCGCCAGGAGCGGCAGGTCATCGGAAAGACTCCGAAGTTCTACCTGTTCGATGTCGGAGTCGCGGGCGCTTTGACGCGCCGGCACATCGTCGAGGAAAGAGGCGAGCTGTACGGTCGCGCGCTCGAGCACTTCATTCTTATGGAGATCCAGGCTCACCGGTCCTACCGGGAGCTTGGCTACGGGGTCCATTTCTGGCGGACGAAGGCCGGCTTCGAGGTCGACTTCATCCTTGGGGACGGCGAGGTCGCGGTGGAAGTCAAAGGCTCCTCTCGTGTCGATCCCTCGGACTTCCGGTCCCTCCGTGCCTTTATCGAGGACAACCATCCTAGGCACGCCATCCTCGTGTGCAACGAGCGCGCGCCCCGGATCGTCGACGGCATCGAGATCCTTCCCTGGCGGGAGTTCCTGGCGCGCCTGTGGGGCGGAGGCTTCCTGAGCTAGTAGACCAAGAACATCGGCCCGATACCGGCCTGCACGGTCTGATTCGGCTTGCAGTGGACTGCGGAAATTGGGCGGACGATGGAGCCTCCGGCCGTCAGCCGCCGACACTCATGTCAAATTCCAGTGTTCCGAAGAGGCTCCTTGCATAAGTGAGGGCTTGGGGATCATCACGCAACATCTTGCGCACCGCGCCTAAATACATCTCACGGTTCCTAAAGCCGAGTCGATTGGCGATCTCCGCGAGCGCAGGCGTCTCACGCAGGGGGTAACGCCGGATCAGCGCATCAAGGTCCCCGCCATCGAGCCAGTTCTGCATCGTGGTTTCCTCGTCGCGAACCGCTGAAGCGACGTCGAGCTCCACGACAATAGGAGTTCTCATCGCAATGTCCTCTCGGTTGGGCAGCTGTTTAAGAAATCTCTCCCTGATCGCCTTTTCAGCGACTCGTTCAGCAAGCCGTTTCTTGTGGGAGCTGATCGCAGCGAGTGCAGCGCGCTTCGCGTTCGCAATCAGGAGGGCGGGCTCGTCGCCCGTAACAGCGACCTGACGCTCCGCGATGCGCCCTTGGATGCCGGAATCGAAATAGATAGATTCGACAGAAAAGGCCGAAAGAACGTATACTCCTCTTCTATGCAGCCGTTCTATGTCCTCCGGGCCTCGGCTGTCATTGTCTACTATTCCAAATGCTCGAAGCCAGTGAAGATCCTTAGCATCTCTGATGCCGACCACTGTATGTTCTACCTCGCGGCAGCTCGATTTTTCCACTACTGATACGTTCGGAAAAAGCAGCGAGTACAGTGGTTTATCGAGGCTGTGATCGGTACCCTCGACAAACAGCATCGTACGTCGAGAGCCCAGTATATCTGCGCGAAGCTGCTCGTCGATATTGCCCGC
>DATARD010000127.1:0-7760 GCA_036264355.1 Thermoanaerobaculia bacterium | reverse complement strand
GACACTCCAAACGGAAACCCTCGGCTGCGTCATGCCTTTGAGAAAGTTGAAGGAGAAATCCTTAGATTCTGTGAGAAAGAGAAACTCGTCGCGTGAACTTGACTCGGGAACACGAAAAGTTCCCTCTCAAGGACTCTAGCGGCTGGGAAACCGGTGGTGGTCTATCTAGCCACTGACCATACATGCCACACGATTCGGCATGAATCCGAGCTGACCGCGATCGTGACATCCTCACCGCCGGTCAAACGGCAGCAACACGCTGGCGGCAATCCGACAGGCCAGGGGTGCGCTTTTTCCACGTGAGCCGAGCCACCGCCAAAAGGGGCGGCGGGTGACTGAGTCGTGAATCGGAAACCATTATATAGGTAGGACAAGAGGAGGGTGTTGTGGATATTCCGACCGTTGAACCGATCGAACTGACCGAGCAAGAACAGGCTCTCTTCAGCCAGATCAATTTTGTCGAGCGAACGCTGGCGAACACTTCTCCTCGCGACGTCAACTCAGTGTTCTCAGCTTCCGCGGAGCTTTACCACCTGCTGGTCGAACGCGATGCAATTCCTGAGGTGCGCATTCGCTACTTCGTTGACCCCGAGTGCAACATCGGCGGTAGGGGCAAGTCACGCAAGGACATCTTCCAGCAGAATGGCACTAGCGGTGAAGCAATTCTCAGGCACCCGCATTTCACCGATTACTTGCGCTACTTCGCCCTCGGTCCCCATTTGCCGCGGCATACGATTTCCGCGTTCAGACAAATCCTCATCGATGATCTCGGTACCACTGGAATGCTGTTGGACCAACTCTGCAAGTTCACGCGCGCGGAGACACGGGTGCTTGCGGCCCCAAGCCGTTACGACATTCATGAAGACTTCTTCAAACTCGCTTTGGAGTGCGGGCTCGACCTATTCTTCGCCTCAAGCGTGCGCAAGGCAGCACAGTCTGCCAAGTGAGCGGCTAGACAGCTCCTGCACGGATAGGCCCGCCGCTAAAGATAGAGTCTGCCTAGCCGGTATCTTTCTCCCGCCCAGATCCTTCCGTCTCGCACGGCTCGCCCTCAGGATGACTCTCGGCGGCCAGAAAACCGCCTCACCCCTTCCGGAGTTCCAACCCCGTCACCAACAACGTCGGCGATCCGATCATCCCGTTCAGCGGATGAAACGCCAGATCCCGCCCGATCCCCACGATGTTCTGGAGCAGTTGGCTGATCTTGCCGCAGAGCCAGGCTCCGGCGACGGGGGCGGTGGCGCGGCCGGATTGGACGGCGAAGCCGCAGACGGGGAGGGCGAAACGGTTTTCGGTGAGGTCGAAGTGAGGACCTCCGGTGACGTCGATCAGGTAGTAGCCCTGCGTGACGGCTCCCAGGAGACTGGCGACCGGGATTTTTGGATCGGGCTTGAGATAGAGGTGCGTCGGACCGGGGACCGGCAGGTCGCGCCAGCCGGCACGGCGGGTGCAGCCGGACGGCGCGCCGGAGGCGGTTTCGGATTGCCACCAGGTGAGGAGCGGCTGGCGGAAGAAGCCCTGATCGATGAGGAGGACTTCGCGCGTCGGCATCCCTTCTCCATCGATGGAAGATTCGAAGGCTCCTCCGGCGAGCCGGCCGTTGTCGATCAGCGTCAGGTGCGGGCTGCCGATGCGGCCTCGGTGGTCGCGCAGACCGCTCATGGCGGTGGCGGCTTTGGGGCCGACGAGCAGGGGGAGGAGGCCGCAGAGGAGACGCGAGGCGACCGGCGGCGCGAGGAGCATGTCGCCGGTGTCGTGCTCGGGCGGACCGCCCTGGGCGATGACGGCGAGGCGGTCGGCGAGGCGGCGGGCGAGCGCCGGCGGATGGAACTTGCGGGCTTCGCGGGCGGACAGGTAGAGCGTGGCCGTCGGTGTCTGATGTCCATCGGGCCGGCCGGGACCGGCGGCTTCGAGGTAGAGGGTGGCGACGCGGCTGCGGGTGCGGGCGCGCAGGCCGCGGCTGTTGGCGAGATCGCTTTCGCTGGAGCCGTCTTCCAGCGCGGCATGGAGAAGCCGGGCCTTCGGCAGCTCTGCCGTCAGCTCTTTGCCCAGAGACTCCAACAGCTTGAGACCCTCGCGTTCGCCGATCAGCGGAGCGTCGAAGTCCGACGGCTCGTTCCACACCGGCACCGGCACGGGCTCGGGGATGCGCACGGCGCGGCCGGTCGGATCGGGCCAGGGACCGTCTGGACGCGGCTCGCCGGTGCCGGCGGCGAACAACGAGCCGCGGTGATGGCCGGCGCGCACGGCCCAGGCCTGCTCCTGGGTGAACGCTGAGGTCTCGGTGCAGGTGGTCAGCTCGACGCGCCGCGAACGGCCCCGTTTCATCAGCACTTCGGCGTCCGGCCAGCCGCGGCGGACCAGGGAGACCAGGACCTCCTGAAGCTGCGCCGCAATGACCGGAGCGATGGGCGCGGTGGGGGACGGCGGGGCCATCAGGCCAGCGTCCCGTCCGGAGTCACGGTGACCCCTTCCAGCCGCAGCATCGGAGCCGTGGCCCAGACCGGCATTTTCTGGCCTCCTTTGGCGCACCATCCGGCGCCCGCGGCGACCGACGTGCGGCCGATCGCGGCAACCCGGGTCAGCAGGTCGGCCACCCGGCCGCGCAGGACGCAGGGGCCGACCGTCTCGGCGAGGGTGCCGTTGCGCAATCGGCGGGCGAAGGGGAGATGGAGCGCGAAGGCGCCGCTCAGCGGATCGAGAGTGCCGCGGCTCGCTTCGGGGAGATAGAGGGCAGGCGCTTTGCTGTCTTCGCCGGCCATCAGATCGGCGTCTTCCGTGTCTCCGGCGAGCAGCTCGAGATGGCTGGAGCGCGGCCCCGGCGGCAGATGGCGGGTGCCGCGCCGGCCGGCTCCGGGCACCAGCACCGGCGAGGTGCGCGCCCAGAGCGCGTCGGCGAGCGGCTGCTCGACCACGCCGCCGCGCAGCAGCCAGCGGCGGAGCACCGGCGCTCCTTCGTCGTCGGTCGTGCGCCGTACTCCCTCGGGCGCGGCCGATGGATCGTCCAGCACGTCGACAGTCGCCGCCGCCATCGGCACTCCCACCGCCAGCTCGGGATTGCCGCCGCGGGCGAGCACGTCCGCCTCCAGAGCGTGCGCCACCGCCTCATGGAGGAGCACCGCGACCGCTGCCGGCGCCAGCACGGCGGCGCCTTCAAAGAGATCGGGGGGATGCGCCTGGCGGGCGCGGAAGAGCGCCACGGTGGCTGCCGCGACGCTCTCGGCCGCGGCGGCGTCGAGGCGCGCGAAGAGAGCGCCGTGGCGACCCCAGGCCATCTCGGCGGTGACGCTGTAGAAGGTCTCCGCTTCCGGTCCCGGCACCAGGCGCGGCCCGACCACCTGCACCCAGCGGCGGTGGCGGCGCACCGTGATGCGCACCGGAAAGCCGACGTGATGGTTGCGCACCGCCCGCGTCACAGCGCCGGGGAAGTCGAGGAGTTCGGGAGCCGCGGACGGCAGGACCGGACCGGGCCGCAGCGCCGGCTCCGGATAGGTGGCCGACGGCAGCGCCCGCGCGACCTGGCGGACCGCTTCGGCGAACGGCCGGCCGTCGACCACGTCGCGCGTCGCGAGCCAGGTCTTGCCGTCGCGCACGAGGCGGATCGCGAACCCTTCCTCGCGCCAGGAGCGCAATCCCGGTCCTTCGTCGTCGGGCGGCAGCTCCATCTCCTCCCGGCGTTCGAAGTAGGCGTCGACCACGTCCTCGGGTTTCTCGGCGATCTGGGAGAGAGTGCGGGCAACGGCGGCGGTGTCGAGCTCGGAGAACGGCATCGCGGCCGATTGTATCCGGCTCTCCGGTTCCGTCTACTCCTTTGTTCCGGGACTTACTCCGCCGGGAAGACGATGCGGAGTAGACTTAGCGTGTCGCATGTCCGCGAGCCGCGGTCGCTTTGGGGAGATCTGCATGGAGATAGTGCTTGAGGTGCCGGATCAGTATCTGGTTGACCACGACCCCGCCGCATTGGGCAAGCGGATCAAGCTGTATGCGGCGGTGCTCATGTTCCAGACCGAGGAGCTCTCAGCGGGAGCCGCGGCGGATCTCGCCGAGGTCGACCGCTTCACCTTCGCCGCGGAGTGCCAGAGGCATGGAGTTCCGTTGGTGAGTTACCCGGCGGACGACCTCCGCGCGGAGCTCGATTCGCTGCGGACCAAAGCTTGATGCTGATCATCGCAGACACTTCTGCTCTTCTGGTACCTTCGCGGCAAAATCGTCGAGGTAGACCTCAAGGAATACGTCATCGCAGTGGCCGGCCTGGGGCAAGGCGAGCTCGAAGCCATGGCTCTCTATAAGCACCTCGACGCCGATCGCCTGCTGGTGGACGATCATCGGGCCCAGGGCGCTGGAGTGCACTACAGCGAGCAACTCGTGAACGAGACGTTGCGCCTGGCCAGAGAGTGACTCTCTCCCTACTCCAGATACCCCAAAGACCGCAGCTTCTGGATCTCCTCGCGGCCCTTGCGCACGCTCTCGTCGGCGGCGCCCTGGCCTTCGGTGCGGGCGAGCCAGGCGGTGAGGAGGGGGTGGAGACGGTGGAAGGCGCGGCGTTCGCGGGGGAGGACGTCGCGGGTCTCGCCCGGATCGCTCGCCAGGTCATAGAGAACGAAGGAGCCGGTCGCGAGATCGTGGATCAGCTTGTAGTGGCCGTCCGAGACGCTGCGGAAGGTGCCCATCAGGCTGAATTGAACGTCTTCGGCGGCGTTTTTGTCCGCGGTTCCTTCGAGCAGCGCGCGCAGGCTCCTGCCGTCGAAGGCGCGGCCTTTGGTGGGGATCTCCAGATAGTCAAGCAGCGTGGGGACGATGTCGAGATTCTGCACCGGCCGCTCGATGCGGCGCGCCGCGACGCCGGGGATCTGGAAGACCAGCGGCACCTTGATCTCAGTATCGAAGACGGTGCGGCAGTGCTTGATGTTGTGGTGCTCCAGGAACTCCTCGCCGTGATCGGCGGCGAAGACGACGATGGTGTCGTCCAGCCGGCCGGCGGCGCGCAGATCGGCCAGGAGCGCGGTGATTTGGCCGTCGAGGTGGCCGATCTCGTCGTCGTACAGATCGATCAGGAACTGGATGTCCGCCGGCGTGACGCCCGGGTCCGGCGCTCCCTTGTACAGGAAATTCGCGATCGGATTCGGATCGCCGTTGCGGATGAAGTCCTTGTCCGGATGGCCGGTGGCGAAGCGCCGATGGTAGTCCGGCGGCGGCGCGTAGGGGCCGTGCGGATCGATGTAATGCAGATAAAGAAAGAACGGACGTTGATCCTTCGTCTGCGACAGCAGCTCGCGGGCTTCGCGGTTGACGCACTCGGCCGGCTGCCAGACACAGTCTTCCTGAAAGCTTTCGAAACCGCGCTCGTAGCCGCCGTGCGGATTGAAACGGCTGGGCGATTTGCGGACCACCGGGCTCGCCGAGACGGCGGCGGTGCGGAAGCCGCGGGCCTGGAGGATCTCGGCGAGCGAGGGGATCTGCGCCGGGATGCCCATCGCCTCGTTCGGCTGGCCGAGAAACGCGATCGGCGCGCGCGAGGTGAGGATCGAATTGACCGACGGGAACGTGCAGGACGCCTGGCTGCGCGCGTTGGCGAAGAACGAGGCGGAACGGGCGAAGGCGTCGAGGCCGGGACTGGTCGGCCGCGCGTAGCCGTACATGCCCAGATGGTTGGCGCGCAGCGTGTCGACCAGGATGAAGACGACGTTTTTCGGGGGCGGTGGCCGGCGCGTGCAGGCCGCCAGGCCGATCGCCAGGCCCAGCCCCAGGCCAATCCTCAGGAGGATCGCCGCGGCGCGCGGATCAATCCGCCATGTGGGCGAGAAATTCGTTCTGGACCAGGGCACGGAATTTCTTCAGACGCTCCGGCTGCGGGGCGCCCTTGCAAGCCTCGGCGATGATGACGTGCGGCAGGTCGGGGACGTCCTGATAGGTCTCGTGGCGTTCGATCCCCTGAAAGACCGGCAGCTCGCTCTCGCCGTAGCGGCACCAGCGGACCGGCGCGAAACCGCTCGCGGCCAGGGCCTCGTCCAGCATCTCACGATTCCACAGGAAGCGGTGCCGCCAGCCGTGGAAGGCGCGGTTCAGACGCAAGGCGTAACCGCGCTTGATGTCCGGGTCGAGCGGACCGAGCTCGTAGTGCGTGGACCACACCCAGTCGAGGTTGGGCGTCGAGAGCCGCAGCCAGCCGCCTTCGCCCATCACCCGGTGCGCTTCGCCGAGAAAGGCGAGGGCGTCGTCGATCGCGAGGTGCTCCAGGAAGTGCTCGGCGAAGATCGCCTCCACGTCCTTGAAATCGAGTCCTTTGGTGACGTCGGCCACCACGTCCACGCCGGGCAGCGCCTGGATGTCCATGTTCACCCAGCCTTCGAGCCGGGCGCGGCCGGCGCCGATGTGGAGCTTCGGTCTCGGCTTGGTGCGGAAGAGGGAAAAAGGGCTCATGGACGGCGCTTTTTTGGACGATATTTCGACGATCTTGGGGCCGGCTCAGACGCGGCGGGGAGTCTACCACGGCTCTGTGACCTGAAAACGCTTGAGAAGACGAGGGTTTACCGATAGTCTTTCACCTCGGAGTCTAGTTGATTTGCCCGTTCCGGAGGAGAGGGAATGTTCTGCATCGAAGAGATCGTTGCCCGTGAGATCCTCGACTCGCGAGGGAATCCGACCATCGAGGTCGACGTCGTCCTCGACGGCGGCGTCGGCGGCCGGGCCGCCGTGCCTTCGGGCGCCTCGACCGGCAGCCGCGAGGCCCTGGAGCTGCGCGACGGCGGCAAACGCTACCACGGCAAAGGGGTCACCAAGGCGGTCGCCAATGTTCTGGAAGAGATCGCACCCCGGCTGCGCGGCATGGACGCCCGCGACCAGGCGCGGATCGACCATGCGCTGATCGACCTCGACGGCAAGCCCGGCAAGGCCCGGCTGGGAGCGAACGCCATCCTCGGCGCCTCGCTGGCGGTGGCCCGCGCCGCCGCCGAGGCGAGCGGCCTGCCGCTCTACTCCTACGTCGGCGGACCGGCGGCGACCGTTTTGCCGGTGCCGCTGCTCAACGTGCTCAACGGCGGCGCCCACGCCGACAACTCGGTCGACATCCAGGAGTTCATGCTGGTCCCCCTGGGCTTCGAGCGTTTTTCGGACGCCCTGCGTGCCGGCGTCGAGGTCTACCACACGCTCAAGGGCGTGCTCAAAAAAGCGGGCAAGGTCACCGCGGTCGGCGACGAGGGCGGCTTCGCGCCGGATCTCGGCAGCAACCGCGAGGCGCTCGACCTCCTGATGCGCGCCATCGAGGCGGCCGGTTACAAGCCGGGCAAGCAGATCGCCTTGGCCCTCGACGTCGCCGCCAGCGAGCTGGTCGAGGCCAAAGCAGTAGGTAAGAGCAAGAAGAAGCCGGCAGACAAGGCAGCGGTCCGCTACGCCCTCGCCGGCGAGGGGCGGTCCGGCCTCACCAGCTCGGATCTGATCGCGCTCTACAGCGAGTGGGTCGGCGCCTATCCGCTGGTATCGATCGAGGACGGTCTGGCGGAGAGCGACTGGACGGGATGGCAGGAGATGACCCGCGAGCTCGGCTCCCGGGTGCAGCTCGTCGGCGACGACGTCTTCGTCACCAATCCCGAGATCCTGGCGCGTGGCATCGCCGACGGCCTGGCCAACGCGCTGCTGGTCAAGGTCAACCAGATCGGCACCCTCACCGAGACGCTGGAGGCGGTCGAGCTGGCCAAGACGAACGCCTACGCCAACATCCTGAGCCACCGCTCGGGGGAGACCGAGGACACCACCATCGCCGA
>DATARD010000122.1:0-7045 GCA_036264355.1 Thermoanaerobaculia bacterium | reverse complement strand
TCGGCGATGTAGCCCTCCGGGAACAGGGGACGCAGGGGGCGGTCGATCTGCCGGGAGGTGATGATCTCCTTCTCGGTCGGCCGGCCTTCGCGCTTGAAGAAGCCGCCCGGGATCTTGCCGGCGGCCGAGGTGTACTCACGGTAGTCGACCGTCAGGGGGAGGAAGTCGCGCTCGACGCCGGCTTTCAGGTCCATACAGGCGGTGGCGAGCACCACGGTGTCGCCGTAGCGCACGGTGCAGGAGCCGTTCGCCTGTTTGGCCAGATAGCCGTTCTCGATGATCAGGGTCCCCTCCCCGATCTGGATCTCTTTACGCTGCCTCATAGATTTTCTTTTTCTTTCTTTCGCTTGTCTCACGTAAGCCCGGATAGGGAGGATCATCCCGGCCCTGCCGCGGTTGGGGCCGCTGGGAGGTGCCGGGATTCTTGCCGTCCGGGTGGGGGCCTGCTCGGAGGGGAAAGCTGCTACTTACGGAGCCCGAGGCGCTCGATGGTGGTGCGATAGCGCTCCAGGTCCTTCCCCTTCAGATAGTCGAGCAGGCGGCGGCGGCGGCCCACCAGCTTGAGGAGGCCGCGGCGGCTGTGGTGATCTTTGGTGTGGGTCTTGAAGTGGTCGGTGAGCTCCGAGATCCGGTTGGTCAGGAGGGCCACCTGGACCTCCGGCGATCCGGAATCGGTCTCATGGACCCGGTACTCTTCGACGATTCGACTCTTGATTTCCGTGGTTTGCGCCAAAGCAAACTCCTCCTTGCATTCTTCTCCGCGCGGCATTGTAGCACAAGGGCGCAGGGTGAACGAAAACGTCAACGAAAGACGACTCGGGGTTGCACGATGCCGACGCCGGCGGTACCGATCCGCTCGACGACGGTGCCGACGGCGATCATCTCGCGCCGCCGGTTGATCAGCTTGACCCAATCCCCCTCCTCGCCGGAGAGCTCGCGCACCAGGACGGTCTGGCCGTGGCTGATGCGGGTCTCCTGCTGCGGATCGGCGGTCACCTCGCCGAAAGGGAGCGGGATCTGGTCGAAGGGAATCCACGCCTGGCCGGGCGCCTCTCCCGCAGCGACCGCCGCCTCCAGGCCGGCGAGGGTGACCGCCGCGTCGACCGAGAAGGAGCCGATCTTGGTGCGCCGCAGCGCCGCGAGGTGGCCGCCGACGCCGAGGGCCGCGCCCAGGTCGTGGGCGAGGCCGCGCGCGTAGGTGCCCGACGAGCAGGCGAGGCGGAAGGCGATACGGCCGTCGTCCAGATCCCCCAGCGGCGCCAGCTCGTAGACGGTGACCTCCTTGGCCTCGTCCGGAACCTCCTCGCCGCGCCGCGCCAGCTCGTAGTACTTGACGCCGTTGACCTTCTTGGCGGAGTAGGGAGGCGGCTTCTGTTCGATCTCCCCCTCGAAGGCGTGCATGGCCGCGGCCACCGCCTCCCGGGTGAGCGCGGCCATCGCTTCGGGCGGCGCTTCGGACACCGTCCGCCCGGAGGCGTCGTAGGTGTCGGTGGCGATGCCCAGGCGGAAGACGCCTTCGTAGACCTTGGGCGCGCGGATCAGGAAGCGGGTCAGGCGGGTCGCCGTCCCCAGGGTCAGCAACAGCAGACCGGTGGCATCGGGATCGAGCGTGCCGCAGTGCCCGATCTTCTTCTGCTTGAGCAGGCGCCGCACCTTCTGCACGATGTCGTGCGAGGTGAGGCCCGCTTCCTTGTCGACCAACAGCAGTCCGTCCTTCATGCCTCTGGCTCAGCCCCCTTGTCCGCCAGGGCGGCGGCGAGCGCCGCCACGGCCTGCTTCTGGACCTCCCCGATGTCCGAGCCCTTGGCGCCGTCGCCTTCCACGGCATAGCCGGCGGCGTTGCGGTGCCCGCCGCCGCCGTGGTGGCGGGCGATCTTCTCCACGTCCACCTCACCGCGGCTGCGCAGCGACACCTTGAGCGTCCCGTCGTCGCGCTGGCGGACCAGGGCCACCGCCTCGACACCGGCGATGGTGCGCGGGTAGTCGATCAGCCCCTCGGAATCGCCTGCCGCCGCTCCGGCCTTGGCGAACATCGCGGGGGTCAGGTGCACGGTGGCGATCCGCCCCTCCTCGTGCACCTCGAGGGTTTGCAGCATCTCGCCCGTCAGGCGCAGCACCGGCAGCGGCTGGCTCTCATAGAGCCACTGCGACACCTGCTCCGGATGCGCGCCGTCGCGCACCAGGGAGGCGGCGGCCTCGAAGGCCAGGGGGGTGGCGTTGGAGAAACGGAAGCCGCCGGTGTCGGTGACCAGGGTGAGGTAGAGGCAGGCCGCCGTCTCCGGCTCCAGGGCCACCTTGAGCCCCTGCGCCAGCCGGTAGACCATCTCGCCCACCGCCGGCGCCGCGGTGTCCACCCAGTTGATGGCCCCGTAGTGCTGGTTGCCCAGGTGGTGGTCGATGTTGACCACCGGCAGGGCGGAGAGGTGCTGCTCCAGGCCGGTGCGGTCCGGGCTCGGGCATTCGAGCACGATGATGGCGTCGAAGACGTCGGGGAAGCCGGCCGGCGGCTCGGCGCCGGTGTGCACCCGCTCGCTGCCGGGCAGCGGCCGGTAGATGGTCGGCGTTTCGTCGCGGTTCCACACCACCGCGCCCTTCCCCATGCGGCGCAGCAGACGGGCCAGGCCGAGCTCGGAGCCGATGGCGTCGCCATCGGGATTGACGTGGCTGGTCAGCAGGAACCGGTTGCCTTGCCGGACCCGTCGCAGAAGATCTTCAGGAGCTTTCATCCCGACCATCATGCAGGCTCTCCAAGAGGTCTGAAATTTTCTGGCTGTGCTCGGCGCCACGGTCGAGCTCGAAAACGAGCTCCGGGGTCACCCGGGTGGTCAGACGGCGCGACAGCTCGCTACGCAGGAAGCCGCGGGCGTGCCGCAAAGCCTCCAGAGCGCCCAGCCGCTGGGCTTCGTCACCCAGCGCCGAGACGCGGACGATCGCCCGGCGCATGTCCGGGGTGACCTCGACGGAGGTCAGGCTCACCAACTTGATGCGCGGGTCCTGGACCTCCCGCAAGAGGAGGTCCGACAGCTCGGCCCGCACCAGATCTCCCATCCGGTCGGTGCGCCGTTTCATCGCAATCCCTCCAGGATCTGAGGATCCCAGCGGGTCAAATACGCCTCGGGCTCACGGTCCACGAGGCTGTGGATCTCTTCCATCAACTTGTCCATCTCCCCTTCGCTGTTGGTCACCACCGCCAACGAGATCTCCGCCCGCTGGAGCAGGTCGTGAAAATCGGTCTCGGCCACCGAAACCCGGTAGCGCTGGTGGATACGATCCACCAGCGACTTCACGACGCGCCGTTTGTCTTTGAGGCTGCGGCTCGACGGGAGGTGAAGCTCAAAGCTCGAAATGCCAACGATCATCGAACCGCCGGATCAGAGGACCGGCGCCACCTCTTCGCGCTGGTAGGCCTCGATGATGTCGCCCGGCTTGAGGTCCTGGAACCGCTCGAGGCCGATGCCGCAGTCGAAGCCGGCGCGCACCTCCGAAGCGTCGTCCTTGAACCGCCGCAGCGAAGCGATCTTGCCTTCGAAGATCACCCGGTTGTCGCGCAGCAGCCGGACCGACGCGGTGCGCGGGATGACTCCGTCGAGCACGTGACAGCCGGCGATGGTGCCCACCTTCGGCACCTTGAACGTGTCGCGCACCTCCGCCCGCCCGGTCGACACTTCGCGGAAGGTCGGCTCGAGGAGGCCGGTCATCGCCTTGCGCAGCTCGTCGAGCAGCTCGTAGATCACCGTGTGCAGGCGGATCTCGACCTCTTCCTTCTCGGCCAGCTCGACGGCGCTCCTCTCCGGACGCACGTTGAAGCCGACGATGATCGCTTTCGACGCCGAGGCGAGGAGCACGTCGTTGGTGGAGATGGCGCCCACCCCGGCGTGCAGCACCTGCACCTTGACCTTGTCGGTGGAGAGCTTGGACAGCGCGTCGCGCAACACTTCGAGCGAGCCCTGCACGTCGGCTTTCACCACCACCGCCAGCTCCTTGACGTCACCCACCTGGATGCGGTCGAAGAGCTGGGCGAGCGACATGCGGGCCGGCGCCGCGGTCGTCAGGTCGCGCTGCCGCGTCTCCTGCGCCCGGAAGCCCGCGATGCCGCGCGCCTGCGCCTCGTCGCTCACCACCTGGAGCAGGTCGCCGGCGTTCGGCAGGTCGTTGAAGCCGGTGACCTCCACCGGCGTCGACGGCCCCGCTTCCTGCGCCCGCCGGCCGAGGTCGTCGCTCATCGAGCGCACCCGGCCCCAGGCGGCGCCGGAGACGAACACGTCGCCGACGCGCAGCGTACCGTTCTGCACCAGGACGGTGGACACGATGCCGCGGCCGACCTCCTTGCGCGCTTCGAGCACGGCGCCCTGGGCCGAGATGTCGGGGTTGGCCTTCAGGTCCAGGATGTCGGCGGTGAGGAGGATCATCTCCAGCAGCTCGTTGATCCCCTCGCGCTTGAGCGCCGACAGCGGCACCATCACCGTGTCGCCGCCCCAGTCCTCGGGTTGCAGCCCCTGCTCGGAGAGCTCGCGCTTCACCCGGTCGGGGTTGGCGTTGGCCTTGTCGATCTTGTTGATCGCCACCACGATCGGCACCTTGGCGGCGCGCGCGTGGTTGATCGCCTCGATCGTCTGCGGCATGACGCCGTCGTCGGCGCCGACCACCAGCACCACGATGTCGGTCACCTTGGCGCCGCGGGCGCGCATCATGGTGAACGCCTCGTGGCCCGGGGTGTCGAGGAAGACCACCTGCCGGCCGTGCACGTCGACGTGATAGGCGCCGATGTGCTGGGTGATGCCGCCGAACTCGCTCTCTGTGATCTTCGAGGAGCGGATGGCGTCGAGGAGCGACGTCTTGCCGTGGTCGACGTGGCCCATGATGGTGACCACCGGCGCCCGGGTGACCCGCCCCTTGACCTCCGGCTGGTCGCCGGTGATGGTCTTGCCCGCCGCCTCCTGCTCCTCGCGGAGCTGGACCTCTTCCTCGAACGACACCACCATGGCGTCGACGCCGAGGTCCTTGGCGAGCTGCTCGGCGAGCGCCGGCTCCAGCACGTGGTTGATGTTGGCCAGGATGCCGCGGTCGAAGAGCGCCTTCATCAGGTCGCGCGCCTTGACGCCCAGCTTTTCGGCGAACTCGCGCAGCGTCATGCCCTCGCGGATCATCACCGGGCCTTGCGGCGGCGCCTTCTTGAAGCTGAGGAGCTTGCCTCCCTCGTCCTTCCCTTCTTCCTTGCGCTGGGCGGCGCGGCGGCCGCGCCGGCTCTCCGGATCCGCTTCCTCTTCCTCGTCGAGGCCGCTCAAGGCGCCCTTGTAGGCGGTGAGATCCTCGTCCTCGGCGGTGCGCAGGCCGGGCTTCTTGGTGCCCTTGCCCTTCTTCGACTTCTTGTCGCGCTCGATCTGCTCCTGCGTGCGCTGCTCGGCGCGGCGCTTTAGCTCCTCGGTGCTGGGGCCCGAGGGTGCGGACTGTCCCGCGCCGGCGCCGAGAGGCGGACGCCCGGGCGCCGGACCGCGGCGGTCGCCGCCGCCCTGCGGCATGCTCGGCCCGCGGCGGTCCTGGGTGCCCTGGGGCATCCCCGCTCCGCGGCGGTCGCCCGGGCTCTGCGGCATGCTCGGTCCACGGCGGTCACCGGCACGGTCGCCGGTGCCTTGGGGCCGGCGGTCGGCGCCGCCACCTTGCGGCGCCGGTCCGCGGCGGGCCGGATCGCCGCTCCCCTGCGGCAGCGGGCCGCCACGCCGTGCGTCGCCGCCACCGCCCAGGGCCTGGGCACGGCGCGCCTGGATCTCGGCGGGCGTCAACGGGGGCGGCAGCGGTCCACGCCGGGACGGATGGATGTAGCCACTGTCCTGGGGGAGCGGGGCGCGCCGGGACGGATGGAGATCGCCGCCGTGCGGCGTCTGGATCGGCTCGCGTCGCGCCGTCTGGCCTTCGCGGAGCGCCGGCGCAGGCGGGGCTGCCGCCGGGGCGGTGCCGGGAGAGCTCGGAGAGGGTGCCGCGGCAGCCTCGACGGCGCTCGGCGCAGGCACCTCCTGCGGCTCGGACGCCGCCGCGGCCTCCTGCTCCCCTTCCTGCTCCGACACCGCGGCGAGCGCCGCCGCCATCATCTCGGCCTCGGCTGCATCGGCGTCCTGGAACTGCAACAGCTCCTCCTCCGTGAACCCGGAGGGCAGGATGGGGCGTTCGGACGCCGGCAGCGTCTGGATGCGCGGCTCCACCTTCTGGATCAACGTCCGCGGGCGGTTGGGGCGCAGCGGGTTGGTGGCCGGACGGCGGGCCGGTGGCGGCGGCGCCGCGGCACGCCGGCGGGCGGGCTCGGCCGGAGCCGGCTCGTCCCGCAGGATCACCTCGCGCGGGTGCGGGAGCTTCTTGCCCTGCAGGATCGCCTGGATGATGTCGGTGTCGATGGCCGCGTCGTCGCCCTCGACCCGGACTCCGATGGACTTCAGCTTGAACACGAGGTCCTGGTTGGAGATCCCCATCATCCGTGCAAGGTCCTGGACTCGAATCTTTCCCATAATCTTTGTCTCTGACTCCTATAAATACCGTACCCGCCCTGCCCGGCCGGCGGCCGGCGCGCCAAGACCTTCCGCGGTCGTGGCGTTTTACTCGTTCTCTCGCGTGTTCGGCTCTTCGGCTTCGTCCGGCGGCGTTTTCTCGGCGGCGGCTTCGGGCTCCTCGCCCGGCCACTGGACGGAGGCGCGCTGCTGCTCGCTCTCCTGGAACGCCCGGTTCAACGCCGCCATGAAGTCGTCGTCGCCCATGGACGAAGACGCTTCGGGAGCGCGGAACGTCTTGCCGATGTCGGCCTGTGCCCGTTCCGCCTGCTCCTGATTCAACGTCTCGGCCCAGGCCACGATGCTGTCGGCGAGATCCGCGTCCACCCCTTCGACCCCTTGCAGCTCGCCTTCGCCCGCCTCGAGGATCATCTCGGGAGTGCTCAGGTTGGCTTCGCGCAGCCGGTCCGCGACCTCGGCCGAGACACCCGGCATGGTGCCGACGTCGATCGCCGGCCGCGCTCCCGGCGCCGGACCGCCGATGGCGGTCTGGAGCATGCGGGCCAGCG